>JBDSAB010000383.1:0-3145 GCA_039922395.1 Caldimonas sp. | reverse complement strand
TGCAACCCAAGGAGCAAGACATGGACTGGCTGGCACAAAACTGGATCTGGGTACTTTTCGGTGTCGCCTTCGTGGCGATGCACCTGTTCGGGCACGGCGGCCATGGGGGCCATGGCGGTCATGGAAGCCACGGACCGGACCCGACAAGCCGCCGCGACGCGAGCGATGCAACGGCTCCAGGGGCCGCCGGCGCTCGTCCCTCGGTGCCGCCCATCGGCAGCGGCCCACACCGTCACTAGGAGCGCTTCATGCTGAACATCAAGGTAGTTTCGTGGGCACTCGCCAGCACGACATCGATCTCGTTTGTCGTCTGCGTGCTCTTCGGGCTCTTCACGCCGGATTCACTGCATTCGCGCGCCCTCCTGGAGCAACTGCTTCCCGGCTTCAAGTGGCTCACGGTGCCGGGTTTCGTGATCGGGCTGATCGAAAGCTTTCTCTATGGCGCCTATGCCGGTCTGGTGTACGTGCCGGTCTACAACTTCTTTGTGCGCCGCTTCCATCCCGGGCACGCTGATCCAACCCCGTTGCGGCACCCTTTGAGGGACACACCATGAAAGCAACGCCGCTGATCCGCCGCGGATCGCTCGGCTGGGCCTTGCACTTTCTGAATCCGTGACGCTCATGCTCGGTGCCTGCGCAGGTTTTCCGCCTTCAGGTGGCTCCGTGGCAGCCGCTGCAACCGGCTTTGTCTACAGCGCCAATGAAGGCGACGACTCGATCAGCCGGATCGACCTGGCGACAGGCCGGGTGGTGACGCCGCCGCTGCCCGTGACGCCCCACAACGTGCAGATCTCGCGCGATGGGCGCCGGCTATTCGCGGTGGGCCCGATGACGGGGCAGATGAAGATGGCCGCGCCGACCGCTGCGCCGGGTGGTGAAGCTCACGCTGCTGCGAAGGAACCCGGCGGACTGCTGATTTTCGATGCCACCGCCGCGAATGCCGCATCGGGCACGCTCGTCGCGGTCGGCCGTGCTCCCGCGCATGTGGTGGTCGATGCGCGTGGCGAGCGGGTATACGTCAGCAATGCCGAAGACGACGCCGTGTCCGTGGTGGATGCAACGCACGGTTCAGTTGTTGGCAGCATCCCCACCACTGCATCACCGCATGGGCTGCGCATGAGCCCGGACGGCCGGGGGATCTACGTTGCGGCGACGAAAGGGAATGCGGTGTGCGTCATTGACGTCGCCACTTCCATGGAGGTCACGGGCATTGCGGTAGGCAAGGCGCCGGTGCAAGTGGGTTTCACGCCCGGCGACTCGCGTGTTTACATCTCCCTGCGCGATGACAACGCGTGCGCCGTGCTGGACACGAGGACGCGGCGCCTGATCACGACGATTGCCGTGGGGCGCAGTCCGGTGTTCGCCACGCCCGACGGCAACTTCGTCTACGTCGCCAATCAGGGGACCGAGCGAGAGCCCGACAACACCGTGACGGTGATCGACACGCGCCGCAACGTGGTCGTGAAGACACTCACGACCGACCGCGGCGCGCACGGTGTGGTGATCAGCGGCGACGGCAGCCGCGTCCTCATCGCGAACACCTTCGCCGGCATTGTTTCGACCATTGATGCCGCCACGCAGCGCGTGATCAGGACGGTCCGCGTCGGCACGGGCCCGGGCGGCATCACGTACCGCCCCGCACTGCACTGAGCGCTGACAGCATGAGCGCAGACCCATCGCGATCCAGGTCCCAACTCGAGGCCGCGCTGTCGAGGTGGGAGAACGAAGGCGGCGCACGTGCGCCGCCGCAGTTGGCAGACCGATCTCAGCGGCTGGAGATCTCTCAAGCGATAGACACCGAACTGGAACATCTGCACGTACGCATGATCGCCATGGAGAACCTGTTGATCGCGATGCTCGCGCAAGCTCCCGACCAGCCGCGTGCGCTGGCTCGCGAGATGGCCACGTTCATTTCCCCACGGCCGGGGTTCACTCACCATCCAAGAACCCTCGGTGCGGCTGCTCAAATGGTCCATCTTGTCGAGCGAGCTTGGCACTTCCAGGGCTGGGTCGAGGGAGAGCTTCTGTCATGAATGCGCCATCGACCTCCTCGACGGCTGCAGCGGCTTCCCTGTCGCCGGGCCCCGCTTCGATGGAGGTGCTGAACAGCGAATGTTTCTGCGTCAGCCTGGATACCTCGGCGTTGCGCCAGGCACTGGAGTCTGAGATCGGCGAGGAGGGTCTGTTCGATCTGGTCCAGGAGCGCTGCCCCTACCTGTTCGCAACGCGCCCGGTTTTTCTTTCGCACGAACACGCGCTCCGCATGACTCGCGTGGTGCGGGCCATCGAGTCGGTGGTTGCACTGCCGGCCTACCGAGACAAGGTTCTGGCCGCGGCACCCGCGATCGCGCGCCACGACCCCGGCGGCGCCAAGGGCGTGTTCTTCGGCTACGACTTTCATGCCGCGGAAAACAGCTTCGGGCTCATCGAGATCAACACCAATGCGGGCGGGGCCATGCTCAATTCCGTGCTGGCACGGGCACAGCGCGCTTGTTGCGCGGCCGTCGCTGGTCTCTTGCCGCCGCCGGCTACAGCAGATGCGTTCGAGGAGGAGATCGTTGCGATGTTTTGCAACGAGTGGTCGCTCTGCGGCCACGACCGCCCGCTGCGAAGTATCGCCATCGTGGACGAGAACCCCGAGCAGCAGTATCTGTACCCCGAGTTCTTGCTGTTCCAGCGCTTGTTCCAGCGGCACGGGCTGCAGGCAGTGATCGCCGGACCGACCGAGTTCAGCTTGCGTGACGGCGTGCTCTGGCATGGCGATGTGGCGATCGACCTGGTCTACAACCGCCTTACCGATTTTTCGTTGGCCGAGCCCGCCAGCGCGACGCTGCGCGAAGCCTACCTGGCCCACGCGATGGTGCTCACGCCGCACCCGCAAGCGCACGCGCTCTACGCGGACAAGCGAAACCTGGCCTTGCTCAGCGATGCAACGCGGCTGCGCGCCTTGGGCGTGCCACAGGCCATACAAGACTTTCTGCTGGCCAGCATTCCCTACACCGAAGTGGTCGACCCTCGGCACGCCGAGCGCCTGTGGCGCGAGCGGCGGCGACTGTTCTTCAAGCCGTTCGCCGGGTTCGGTGGCCGAGCCACCTATCGTGGCGACAAGCTCACCCAGCGTGTCTGGCAGGAGGTCCTTGCTGGC
>JBDSAB010000382.1:0-13659 GCA_039922395.1 Caldimonas sp. | reverse complement strand
CCTACGGTGCGCTGGTCCAGGCCGGCGCGATGCTCGCGGTCAGCGTGGCGCCGAACCTGCTCGCCGCGATGCCGGCGATGGTCGTGGCCGGCGCCGCCTGGATCGCGGTCGCCAACTCGCTGACCGTGTCGGCGCAGCTCGCGCTGCCCGACTGGGTGCGCGCGCGCGGCATGTCGATCTACCAGATGGCATTGATGGGAAGCAGCGCCGCAGGCGCCGCGCTCTGGGGCCAGGTCGCGACCTGGACCAGCGTGCGCACCAGCCTCGTCACCGCCGCGATCTGCGCGATCACCGGCGCCCTGCTGACCCGGCGCTACCTGCCGCCGTCGGGTACCGAGGAGGACCTGACGCCGACGCTCTACCAGCGTCCGGCGGGGACCGAGATCGACCTCGACCTGCGCGAAGGACCGGTGCTCGTCACTGTCGAATATCTGATCGATCCGGCCCGCACCGACGACTTTCTCGTCGTGATGGAGGAGAGCCGGCGCAACCGGCTCCGCCACGGCATGCTGTCGTGGGGGCTCTACCGCGACGCCGCCGATCCGCGCCGCTACAGCGAGCACTTCGTCGACGAATCGTGGGTCGAGCACCTGCGCCACTTCGAGCGCATGACCGCATTCGACATCTCACTGCGCGAACGCCGCTTCTCGTTCCACATCGGCGAGTCGCCGCCGCGCGTCACCCGCTACATCGGACAGGCGCTGCGCCAGTGACCGCGCGGTCTCGGCTCAGAGGCCGAGGTCGTCGAGCAGCGCGGCGGGGACGGTGTCCTCGAACTCGGTGATCTGCAGGCCGCTCATCAAGTCGTAGGAGGACGACCGCCAATTCGCCGGATCGTGCCGCGCGACCAGCGTTTCAGTGGCTGTTGCGCCCTCGTCCTCGATGTCCGTTCGAAACTCGACCTGCTCGGGTGCGAGGGATACCGGAGCCGCTTCGCGATCAGCGTGCCATTCGCGACGGGGGCCCTTGAATCGGATGCGCTGGTTCACCGGCAGTCTTTCGTCTTCGATGGGAAGTGGCCGTCGACCGATCGAGGCGCAGACGGACGTGGGAACTTAGTCCCAAACAGCTTTTTGAACAACCTTCAGATAGGGAAACGCGGGCTTTGCCCCCTGATCCGAGGGGGTGAACCATCGAGCGACAGTGCGACCATCCTCGCCACTGCATGAAACGACTCGACCGCGCACGAAGATGAATGCTATTTGGATCGAGACCGCCATCTGCGCCGGCGCAGCCAGTGTCTGCACCGGGCTGGTCGGCGCGTACTGGCACCGCCGCCGGACCCGCGCGATGCTCGCGCACATCGCGCGCCTGCACGCGGAGCTCGAACGCGTGCGCACGTCGCGATCGTTGCCGGCGCACGCCGAACTCGGCAGGCGATTCGATGCGTCGGCGATGCGGCCACTGACCGCGACGCCAGCGACGACAGCTCCGTCGCCTCGGCGCCGTCTCTGGACGTCGATGCGAGCCCGGGTCCGCTCGCTGGGCGATCGCAGGGCGGGCTCGCTGTCGATGGCGCTGCCCTTCCTCGACACCGTCGCGACGACGCGTCACACCCCCGTTTCGCACGATCCAAACTGAGTCTCGGTATTGCTGCCGCTGGAATGCCGATTGCCCCATCGCGGTGAACTCGCCCCAAAGCGCCGACGCAGCGGTTTAGAACCAGATCGAAAAGGAGTCAGATGGCGCAGCAGGGCAGCAACCCTTCCAACCGCGGCAGTTCGCAGGAAGATCACGCGTCGCGGCAGCATGGCGACGTGGACCGATCGCGTCGCGAGCAGGTTGGCGCCGGCCCCGGCCCCGGCCAAGACCAGCGATCCGCCTATAGCGAACGCAGCCCGCAGATGGGCGACATCCACACCGGGAGCGTCCGCAGTTTTTACCACCCATGGCGCCAGGAACAAGCCCGCGACCTCGACGACGACTATGCCGACTGGCGTCGCGATCGCTACAAGAAGTTCTCCGACGAGTTCGATGCGTGGCGCCGCGGGCGCAGCAACCACGGCGGTGCGGCGGCCCCGGACGCAACGTCCGGTCCGGGCACTCCGTCTAGCGAGAGCGGGTCCGCCTCATCGGGCATGACGGGCAGCGGCTCGACCGCGTCGCCAGACGGCAGCGCATCCGGCAAGGGTGCATCGTCCGGCAGCGCCAGCCACGGTGACGCCGACACCGGCAGCTCGCAAGGCAGGAGCAAGTAGCAACTGTCGCCCGTCGGTGGCTCGCCGCGCGCGTCGGCGAGCCTACGTTCGGCATCGAGGCGCCGACCCGCATCCGCGGGCGGTGTCTCGCGTACGATCGCTTCGATGATCGACATGCTGAGTCTTTCAGCCCACCTGCCCGAGGTGCAGTTGGCGGCCGGCGACATCGTCGTCCGCGAAGGCGGCGAATCCGGTGCCCTTTGGGTGCTGGTATCGGGCTCGCTGCAGGTGCGCAAGGGCACGGTGGTCGTCAACACGATCGGCCGACCTGGCGCGTTGATCGGTGAGGTCTCGGCCCTGCTCGACACGGCCTACAGCGCGACCGTCGAAGCGCTCGAGCCCAGCGTCCTGCGCCATGCGGCCGATGGCCAGGCGCTGCTCGCGAGCGACCCGCGCATCACGCGTCTGGTCGCCGTCGGCCTGGCCGAACGGCTGAACTTCGTCACCACCTATCTGGCTGACCTCAAACACCAGTACGGCGACGCGCCGGGACTGACGATGGTGTCGGATGTGCTGAATCAGCTCGCGCAGCGCCAGGCCCCGCCGGCCCGACCGGGCTCGGCCCGCGACCCGCATCCCGACTACTGAAGCGCGTGCGGCGCGCCGTCAGAACACCGTCCGCGCCGGCGCCTTGGTGGCCTCCAGCGACAGCTCCTCGCTGCCCATCAGCGAACGCCACGACGCGGTACCGGCCGTGAGGTCGATCTCCACGAAGGTGGGCACCGGGCCGATCTGACGGCCCGGGTTGAAGACCCAGGTGCGATCGATCCGGTGCGCCCACGACCCCGCCGGCTTGAACGGCGACTCGTGCACGTGGCCGGTCAGCACCATGTCGGGCTGGTGCTCTGCGATCCAGCCGCCGAGGTCGGCATCGCCGTAGTCGCGCCGGCCGGTCCAGCAGACCGGCGTGCTGAGCGGCGGCCAGTGGTAGACCCAGATCCAGCGGGCCGGTCGCCGCGCCGCGTCGTGCGCCAACTGCAACGCCAGCGCGGCCCGTCCGTGCGGACCGTCCCACCACGGACACACGGTGATCAGCGTGTCGCCGATCCGCAGCGAATCGCCGTCGGTCGCCACGCCGGCAGCGCGCGTTTCGCCGAGCCAGAGCGCAGCTTGCTCGCCCTGTGCGTCGGGTCCGGTGAGATCGTGATTGCCCGAGCTGGCCGCCACGAGGGTGGCGTTCCGGATCAGCGCGAGGTAGCGCAGGATCACGATCGACTGCGCATCGAGCGCGACCGCCGAGCTGATGTCGAGATGGTCGCCGGCCATCACCACCAGGTCGAACGACGGCGCCGAGCGCACGACCCAGTCGAGTTGGGGAAGCGTGTAGTGGAGGTCGGAAACGAGGAGGATGCGCAACGTGCCCAGGCCGGCGAAACGGACCGCGCATCTTAGGGCTCGGGGCGACAATCGGCTGTGCGCGTGCTGGTCATCGAAGACGACGAAGGCATCGCCGCCGGCTTGCGGGTTCACCTGCGTCAGCACGGCTGCGTGGTCGACGTCGTCGCGTCGATCGCCGAGGCCTGGAGCGCACTCGGCAGCGGACCCTTCGACCTGGTCCTGCTCGACCTCGGCCTGCCGGACGGCGATGGCGCCGAGGTCCTGCAACGGATCCGCCGCGCGCCCGAAGGCCGCTTCCCGCATCCGGCCACGCCGGTGCTGATCATGACCGCGCGCGACGAGGTGGCGTCGCGCATCGCAAGCCTCGACATGGGCGCCGACGACTATGTCGTCAAGCCGTTCGACCCGGACGAGCTGGCGGCGCGCATGCGCGCGCTGCGCCGGCGCGCGGCCGGCCGTGCCGATGCGGTGCTGCGGCGCGGCGAGCTGACCCTCGATCCGGCCACCCGCACGGTGCTGCGCAACGGCCAGCCGGTCGAGCTGTCGGCACGCGAATTCGACGTGCTGCTGGCACTGATGGAAGCTGCACCCAGGGTCCTGTCGCGATCGCAGATCGAGGAGCGCCTGTACGACTGGCAGAGCGGCCTCGAGAGCAATGCCATCGAGGTGCATGTGCACCGCCTGCGCCGCAAGCTCGGCGACTCGGTGATCCGCACGGTGCGCGGCGTCGGCTACTTCGCGCCGGACGAAGCGCCGCGATGACCCGCCCTTCGCTGCTGCGCCATCTGCTCGCCTGGGTGCTCAGTGCGTTGATCGTCGTGTGGGCCGGCTTCGTCGCGGTCGGCTTCCAGACCGGCCATCACGAAGCCGACGAGCTGACCGACGGCCATCTCGCCAGCGTCGCCGCCCTGCTGCTCAACCTGCGCGGCAGCGAGCTGCTGCCGCGCAGCGAGCAGGTCGCCTCGCAGATGCTCAGCCGCCCGGAGCTGAAAAGTCACGACTACCAGCAGTCGCTGAGCGTCGTGATCTGGGACGCGCAAGGCCGCGTGCTGGGTCATCTCGGCGAGGCGCCGGTCCCGCCGTTCTCCGCGGCCGAGGGCTTCGCCGATCTCGTGCTCGGCAGCGAGAAGACCGGCTGGCGCACGTTCGCCCGCTGGGACCGCAGCGAGCCGGCACGCCGGCTGATGGTGATGCTGAAGAAAGAGGAGCGTGACGCGCTCGCCTTCGACATCGCCGGCCAGGTCGCAGAGCCGGGCTTGTGGCTGCTGCCGATGATCGCGCTCGTGCTCGGCTTCGCGATCCGCCGCGGCCTGCGTCCGCTCTACGAGCTGTCCGACGACGTGCGGGCGGTCGACGTCGGGCAGCAGCATCCGCTCGGCATCCGTCATCCGCAGGTCGAGTTCCGCGCGATCGTCGATTCGATCAACGTGCTGATGCAGCGCAGCCGATCGGCGCTGGCGCGTGAACGCCAGCTCGCCGACGAGCTCGCGCACGAGCTGCGTACGCCGCTCGCGTCGATCGCGCTGCATGCGAGCGCGCTGCAGCGACCGCTCGACGACGACGACCGGCGCCAGTCGCTCGACCGGCTCGCGCACGATGCGATACGGTCCGGCCATGTGCTGTCGCAGGTGCTGGCGCTGGCACGCGCGAGCCAGACCGAGATGACCGAAGCGGCACAGCCGGTCGACCTCGCCGCGCTGTGTCGGCGCGTCGTCTCCGATTTCGCACCGCAGGCGCTGTCGAGCGGCCACGTGCTGGGCTACTGCGGGCCGTCCGAGCGCACGCGGCGCGGCCATCCGGTCCTGCTCGAGCTCGCGTTGCGCAACCTGGTCGAGAACGCGGTCAGCCACACGCCGGCCGGCACCTCGATCGAGGTCCAGCTCGACGACGACGGTCGCTGGCTGCAGGTCCGCGACGATGGACGAGCCCAGCTCGCAGCAGCCGATGGGATGCGGGGACCTGCAGCGCGGCTGTCGCTCGGTCTTGGTCTCGGTCACCGCGTTGTCGAAAAGGTCGCGGCGATCCACGGCGGCGCGTTGCTGAAGGTCGAGCCCACGAACGACGCTTTCACAACCTATCGGATCTCGCTCGGGTCCGACGCTGCCGACCGGGACCCGACGAACGCAGCGCCGCGAGCGCCCGCGGTGGCTGGGTCACTGCTCGAACGACCGGGGGCGACGACATGACGCGCGAGTCCGCACGAGCCCTCGGGTTATGCGCGTGGGTCGAACCTGTCGCCCATCGCCGTTCGCGCACAGTCGATGCCGAACGATTCAAGATCCGGTCGCCTTAAATCCGCGACCTGCGCAATCCGCGACGCCCGCGCGGGTCTGCGCACGCGCCACACGGGTCGAGGCGACGCCCCGTATAGTCCGCGGCGGGGCGCCGACTCCCGCTGCGCTTATCCGGAGGACTGAGGTGAAGACCATCGACGAAATGCTCAGCCTGCACCTCCTGAGCAGCGAGCAGCACGCGCAGATCAGCGCCTGGATCGCCGATCTGAAGACACCCGAAGCGATCCTGCAGATGCCGGCGCACCTGTGGCGCTCGCTCGAACTCGCCAGCGTGCTGATCAACTTCGACGCCGACGTCACGCGCGCGCCGACATTCGGATTCGACTGAGCGACGACGGCGCGAAGGCGCGGACGTCGCGCGTTCGCACCGGACAGACGTTTTCTGCCGCCGCCCACCGCCAGCCGGCGGGCTCGCTGCGCTCCAGACGGGAAGTGCCACGCCGCGTGAACCCGCGAGGTCCGCACGGGAATGCCGCGTGCCGAGTCAACGGAAGAGTATGGTCTGCGGAGCGCCGTACGGCGCCAAGGAAGCACCGTGAAGCACACCGTCATCGCGCTCTTCGACTCCGCCGAGACCGCGCGCAGCGCTGCTGAAAGCTTGCGCAGCCAGGGTTTCGCCGAGACCTCGGTCCACGCAGGCACCACGCCGGCTGCCGACGCCCATCCGTTGCCGCCCGCGAGCGAGATCGAGGGCGGCCCGGCGAGCGGGCTGCTGCACCGCCTCGCGGTGCTGTTCGGCGTCGACGACGAGCCGCACATCGACCACTACGCCGAGGCCGTCCGGCGCGGCGGCAGTCTCGTTCACGTCGAAGCGCGCGATGAAGCGCAGGCCACGGCGGCGCGCGATGCGCTGCTCGCGCTCGGCGCCGCGAACATCGACGACCGCATCGAGCAGTGGCAGCAGCGCGGATGGCGCGCCCGGCTGGACGCGGCGCGAGGTCGTCCGGCTCAGGGCAAGACCGGCGCGGCAGCCGTGACCTCGACCCAGGCGCCGGCCACGCCCAGCGGCCAAGCGGTCGTCACGCATCGGCACGAGGTCAGCATCGGTGGCGTGCGCGTGTACGGCCACGCGGCGAGCCCGTTCGAGAACCACGTCGAAGCGTTCCGCGCCGACTACGCGACGCGCTTCGCCGGCAGCGGCCACAGCTACGAGGAGTTCGAGAGCGCCTACCGGCACGGACATGCGGTCGCCGCCGATCCGCGCTACGGCGGCCGCACCTGGGACGACATCTCCGGCGACGTCCGCGGCGACTGGGAGCAGCGCCATCCGGGCCGCGCATGGGAGACCTTCAAGAACGCCGTCCGCCACGCCCGGGAACGCGCGCTGCGCTGATCGCCGCAGCGCGAGCTTCTCGCGCCGACCCGGCGCGGCACCGAGCGCAGCAGACCGATCCTGAGGCCTCGACGAACCATGTCCGCGGAACCATCCCGGCCGCGCCCTAACATCGCTGTCTCAGCATGGCGGCTTCGTGCCGCAGGACAACGGTCGATGGTGCGCAATCTCCGCTTCGCGAAATGGCTGGCCCTCGGCGCCGCCGCGCTCCTCTTCGGCCGCCAGCAGACCCGGCGCGGTGTCAAGAAGCTGGTCGCCGACCTGACCGCGCCGACCGCTGCGGCGCCGCGGCCCGATGCGGCCGCGTTCGATGCCCTGCCCGCACCGGTCGCCCGCTACCTGCAGCGCGCCATGCCGAAGAGTCGCGCGGCGATCAGCGGCGTCACCTTGCGCCAGCACGGCCAGCTTCGGACCTCCGTCGAGACCGATCGCTGGATGACGTTCACGGCATCGCATGCGGCCAAGGTCGGCGAGCCGGGATTCATCTGGGACGCGCAGATCAAGGTGATGCCGTTCCTGCACATCCATGTGGTCGACGCGTTGAGGCACGGCGTCGCGTCGGGTCGCGTGCGGTTGATGTCGGTTTTGCGGGTGGCCGGCGAAACCGGCACGCCTGAGCTGAATTCCGGCGCGCTGCACCGCTACCTGGCCGAAGCGGTCTGGTATCCGGCAGCGCTGCTGCCCAGCGATCGGCTGACCTGGTCGGCGATCGACGAGTTCACCGCGCTGGCGACCTTGAAAGAAGGTGCGATCGAGGTCGCGCTCGAATTCCGCTTCGCCGACGATGGCGAGGTCGAGAGCGTGTTCACCCCGGCGCGCTGGGGCACGTTCGACGGCGAGTACCAGCAGAAGCCCTGGGAGGGCCACTTCAGCAACTACCGCCAGGTCGACGGCGTGCTGATGCCGATGCGCGGCGAGGCGGGTTGGTACACCGAGGCCCGGCTCGACATCGTCTGGCGCGGCGAAGTCGACTCGGTCGAATTCGCCGCGAACCACGCCTGATCCGCTAGCGCTCGCCCGTCTCCCGGGGCCCGTCGATCGCGGCGTGCAGCGTGCGATGGAAGTGGACGATGGCGCTCTCGAACAGACCGAACTGGAAGGCCTCGTTCGCCCCCGACGCGAGGCCGCGCTGGATCGCCATCGCCGCTTCGCGGTCCTGCACGGTGCCGGCGTCGATGAAGCGGAGGTCGCGTTCGAGCGCTTCGCGGTCGACCCCCTTCGACGCGTCGCGGTGGGTCAGCGTGTAGGTGACGAGGCGCGTGCGGTCGACGGCCAGCGGTTCGATCACGATCATCGTCGTGTTCTTCGAGAACGTCACCAGCATCACGTTCGGGAACAGGTGGTAGACATAGGTCAGCACGCCATCGGCTGAGCGCTCCTCGGCCGGCACGTCGCGCAGCCGGTCGACGCGCCGGTATGGAAACGTCACCCGGCTGTTCGGGCCGAATTGCTCGATGACGTTGAGGTTGTCGAACTGGATCGGAAAGAACGTGTCGCCGTGCAGCGCCTGCAGGTGATAGCCCTCGAGGAAGCCCTCGGCAACGATCTTCCAGTTGGCCGCCAGGTCCTGTTCAGACGTCCCGACCAGGCGCTGCGACGGCGTCACCAGGCCGTCGAGCTCGGCCCACGGCGAGCGCGCCGGCACCGTGCCGTCCTGCGTGACCCAGATCAGCCCCTGGTCCTCGAACGACGACACCGGCACCAGTCCGTTGCTGCGCTTGTCGAGCCCCGGAAAGCCGTCTTCGTGCGGCACGCCGCGCAGGCTGCCGTCGAGCTCGTAGGTCCAGGCGTGATACGGGCAGACCAGCACGCGCTTGCAGCCGGTGCCCTCGGCGACCGGCATGCCGCGGTGCCGGCAGGCGTTGCGAAACACGCGCGCGACGTCGTCCTTGTCACGCGTCGCGATCAGCGGGACGCCGGCGGTGCCGCGCGCCACGTAGGAACCAGCCTCCGGCAATGCGGCCGACGGACAGAACGGCACTGCGGTCCGCCGGAGCTGCGCGAGTTCCGCTCTGAACCGCGACTCGCTCCGGTAGTTCTCGACCGGTTCGCGCCAGCAGGCCGCGCCGCGGTCGGTGGTGCGGTTGTCGATGTGATCCAGGATCCGTTGCACCACGGACGGATCGTCGGCCAGCGAATGCATCGAATGTCTCCTGCGCAACGGTGCGTGCCTGAGCGGAAGTTTGCATCATCGGGGGCCGATCGGAAGGGTCGGGGTCGGCCGCGGCGCCCCCGCCTTTGGTAACCTCGACCCCGCCACGCGTGGCCCCCCTTGGTACCTCGACCCCGCCACGCGTGGCTCCCCTTTCCTACGACACCGGTGTGCTCCAGCATGGCCGATTCCCTCCCGACGCTCACATCGATCTCCGAGGCCCTCGACAGCCTCGGCCTCGCGATGTGCGTGTTCGACGATGCCGACGCGCCGCTGCTGTGGAACCGGACCTTTCTCGCGTTCTTTCCGGAGCACGCCGAGCAGCTCCGCCTCGGCGGCGCGAAGCCGTTCAGCCTGCGCCGCTTCTATGAACGTCGGCGCGGCCTGATCGACATCCAGAACGCCAACCGCTATCTGCCGCGCGCAATGGTGCGCCAGGCCGAGCCGCAACGGCCGTACGCGTTCGATCACCAGGGCGTCAAGCTGTGGGTCGCGTCGCTGCCGCTGCCCGGCGTCGGCCTGATCCGGATCTGGAAGCCGATCGCCCGCGAAGGCGCAGCGCCACCCGCCCCCAGCACGCGCAGCGCCGGATCGCAGACCGCGACCGACGACGCCGCACGGTTCGAAACCACGGAGGGCTTCGACCACGTGGCCGACGGCGTGGTGGTGACCGACGCCGACGACCGGATCGTCCGCACGAACGAGCCGTTCGCGAAGCTGTACGGGCTCGACGACCGCAACGCGGCGCTCGGCCTCACTTTCGAGGAGGTCTATCGGACGGCCTGGCAGAACGCCGCGCCCGGCGAGCCGTCGACGCTCGCGAGCGGGCTCGCCACGTTGGCGCAGAGCCTGCGCAACGCCGGCGAGCCGTTCGAGCTGCCGCTGCCCAATGGCCGCTGGATCCGGGTCGTCGAGCGCGCCGGTCCGGACGGCATGCACTTCGTCGTCCACGTCGACATCAGCGGGCTGAAGCACCAGCAGCAGCGCCTGATCCTCGCCGAGCAGCAGTCGCGCGCCAGCGAAGCGGTGCTGGCCGAGAAGTCGAAGCTGCTCGAAGCGACGCTCGAGCGCATGGCGCAAGGCGTCATGATGGTCAACGCCCAGCGCGTCGTCGAGGTGTGCAACCGGCGCGCTCTCGACCTGCTCGGCCTGCCCGCCGAGCTGATGGCGTCGAAGCCGACGTTCGAGGCGGTGCTGGCCTACCAGTGGTCGAACGACGAGTTCGTGCACACGCCGAAGGACGTGCAGGAATTCGTCCGCTCCGGCGGCATCCTCGACCGCCCGCACTCGTACGACCGCATGCGGCCGGACGGCCGCGTGATCGAGGTCAACAGCGTGCCGATCGAAGGCGGCGGCGTGCTGCGGACCTACACCGACGTCACCGACCGCAAGCAGGCCGAGGAACGAATCCGCCACGTCGCCCGCCACGACGGCCTGACCGCGCTCGTCAACCGCGAGGCGTTCTCGGAGCATCTCGGGCAAGCGGTGCAGAGCTACGCGCGCACGCGCGAATGCTTCGCGGTGCTGTACATCGACCTCGACGGCTTCAAGCCGATCAACGACCGCCACGGCCATCTCGTCGGCGACAAGGTGCTGGCGCAGGTCGCCGCGCGCATGCGCCAGATCGCGCGCGACGAGGACGTGGTCGCGCGCATCGGTGGCGACGAATTCGCGATCCTGCAGTACGGCGTGACGCAAACGGTCCATGCCGTCGCCCTGGCCGAGCGGCTGCTCGAAGGCATCAGCGCCGAGATGCACGTCGAGTCGCAGCCGCTGCAGGTCGGCGCGTCGATCGGCATCGCGCTCTGCTGCAGCACCGACCTCGATTCCGACATGCTGATGCGCCACGCCGACGTCGCGATGTATGCGGCAAAGGCCAGCGGCCGCAATTGCGTGAAGGTCTCGACGGTGTGCTGCTGAGCCGACGCGGCTCTGCGCCCCCACCCGCGATCAGGCTCTTGTCGTCGCGATCCTCGAAACAGCCGTGACCGCCGAGCTGATCCGCGTCGCTCCGGCCGAATGGCCCGGCCTTGCCGGCTTCATCGTCGAGCACAACCGCCGCGCGGACGGTGGCGTGCATTGCCTGCACGCCCAGCAAGGCAACGACCTCGCATCGCACACGGCGGAGCTGGCCGCGCTCGCCTCCGATGCCGCCGCCTTCTGGGTGCTGGAGGATGGCGGCGCGCTGCTGGCGGTCGTCGGCTGCGAGATCGATCTGGCGCTGCAGCGCGCCTGGCTGCGCGGCCCGCTGTGCGCCGATCCGCGCGCGGCCGAGGTCCTGCTGCGCACGGTCGGCCCCACGCTCGAAACAGCATTGCCGGCGGTCCGCCAGTTCGACGCGTTTCCAGCGCTCGACAGCAAGCCGCTGAACGCGTGGCTGGGATCGGCCGGCTATGAAGCGCTTCAAGTCCAGACGCTGCTGCGCGCACCGATCGATGCCCCCGCATCCGTCGACGTCGCGAGCGCGCGGCGGGCGACGCCGTCCGATCTGGCGAGCGCCCTGGCACTGCACCAGACCTTGTTCCCGTCGGCCTACATCACCGAGACCGAGTTCGTGCGCGGACTGGGCGAGTCCGACTGCGCCCTCTTTGTCGCATCGCTCAACGACGACGGACCGTCCGGCTACCTGTTCGTCCGGGACGCGCCGATCGACCACGAGGTCTACATCGACTACCTCGGCGTCGACACGCGACAGCAGCGGTGTGGGCTGGGCCGCGCGTTGCTCGGCGCTGCTTCGCGCTGGGGCACGCATCGCGGCCGCGATCACGTCGCGCTGACCGTGCGCGAAGACCGGCGCAGCGCGCACGCGCTCTATCGGCAGAGCGGATTCATCGAAGTGTCGTCAGGCCGCCATTGGCGCAAGACGGTGGCCACGCCGGTGTCGGCCGATCCCCGCGAACACGGGTGAGCCCCGGGTTGCGGGATGGCCGGGGTCGAAGACGATGCTCAGACTGGCTGCACCGCATGAGCCATCGGGTGCAACATGGACAAGGCGTACGACGACTTTCTGGCTGCCTACCAGGCCTGGGAATGCGCGAGCGAAAGCTGCCATGCGAGGCTGCTGCGCTCGGCTGAAACTCAGTCGACGGCTTCCGGCGTCGCCGCCGACCTCGACCAGCTGCAACGCCTCTACGTCGACTGGCTCGACAAGCTCGGGCCGCTGCTGTCGGACCCGGAACCGGCCGCGCCGCGCACGCTGCGCCACTGATTGCCGGACATTACGTCGCCTCGCCGCGGGGCCGACACGCCGGCATCACGTCATCGCGCCATAAGCCTGCATTGCGCGCTCGGCCAGGCGCGGTGTCTCCATGCGTTCGCACCACGCCGCGAACGCCGGGGTCGCTCCGCCCCAGCGCAAGGTCGCGACGTTCTTGAACAGCGGCGCATCGGTGCGCAAGATCGCGAGACGCTTGAAGAGCAGCGCGAGCTCGCGGCGATCGGCGAGCACCTGCGCCGGAAAGTCCTCGATCGGGCCGTGTCGATTCAGCAGGCTCGCCGCGCCGACCGGGCCGATGCCCGGGATGCCTGGGTAGCCGTCCGCGGCATCGCCGACCAGCGCGAGGTAGTCGGGAATCAGCGCCGGTTCGACGCCGAACTTCGCGCGCACGCCGGCCGCATCGCGAATCGCCTTGCCGCGCCGGTCGATCTGCACGACGCGGTCGGTCGAGACGCATTGCGCGAGGTCCTTGTCCGGCGTCCAGATGCAGACCTTCTCGACCGTCCGGTCGGCGGCCGCAAGTCGCGCCGCGGAGGCGAGCGCATCGTCCGCCTCGAGCTCGACCATCGGCCAGACCACGACACCCATCGCCCGCAGTGCCTCCTCCAGCGGGTGGAACTGCGCAAACAGCGCCGGCTCGATGCCGGCCGACGTCTTGTAGCCGGGCCACAGGTCGTTGCGGAACGACTCGATCACGTGATCGGTCGCGACGCCGACATGCGTCGCGCCCTGTTCGATCATCTGCAGCACCGACTGCAGCACCCCGCGCACGGCGCCGAGCGGGCGGTCCTTGCCCTTGTTGAAGCGGCGGTCGCCATAGAAGTGGCGGAACAGCTCGTAGGTGCCGTCGACGAGGTGGACGTCCATATCATGCTCCCGGTTCGGCACCGCTGTCCTGCCGCGCAGGCGAGGTCTGATCCTCGAGGTGGGATGTCTTGGTGGATGGTCGCCACCAAGGTAGTGGGCGGATCTCCGGGCCGTCCGACGGGCCCGGGAAGCACGGGAACGCCCTGCGTGGCGTGGCGGGCGGTCACTCGTCCCGGCCGCCGGATGACGCAAGGTCAGCCGGTCGCCGCGGGGTTGAGCTCCTTGATGTAGCCCACGATGAGCGCCACCTCGGCATCGCT
>JBDSAB010000381.1:0-7803 GCA_039922395.1 Caldimonas sp. | reverse complement strand
CCGGCCATGTTGGTGGCGATCGTGATCACGCCGGGTCGTCCTGCCTGCGCGACGATGCCGGCCTCCATCGCGTGCTGCTTGGCGTTCAGCACCTGGTGCGGCAGCTTCTGCTTCTGCAGCATGCCGGAGATCAGCTCGGAGTTCTCGATCGACGTCGTGCCGACCAGCACCGGCTGACCACGCTCGTGGCACTCGCGGATGTCGCCGGTCACCGCCTCGAACTTCTCGCGGCTGGTCTTGTAGACGAGGTCGAGCTCGTCCTTGCGGACCGTCGGCATGTTCGGCGGGATGACGACCGTCTCGAGGCCGTAGATCTCCTGGAACTCGTAGGCCTCGGTGTCGGCCGTTCCGGTCATGCCGGACAGCTTGCCGTACATCCGGAAGTAGTTCTGGAACGTGATCGACGCGAGCGTCTGGTTCTCGCTCTGGATCGGCACGCCCTCTTTCGCCTCGACCGCCTGGTGCAGGCCGTCGGACCAGCGCCGGCCGCTCATCAGCCGGCCGGTGAACTCGTCGACGATGATCACTTCGCCGTCCTGCACGACGTAGTGCTGGTCACGGTTGTAGAGGTGGCGCGCCCGCAGCGCCGCGTACACGTGGTGCATCAGCGTGATGTTGGCGGGGTCGTAGAGACTCGCGCCCTCGGCGAGCAGGCCCGCCTCGCCGAGCAGCCGCTCGGCGTTTTCGTGGCCGTCCTCGGTCAGGAACACCTGGTGGGTCTTCTCGTCCACCGTGAAGTCGCCCGGGTCGATCACGCCCTCGCCGGTGCGCAGATCGAGCTCGCCGATCTGCTTCTTCAGCTTCGGCACGACCGCGTTGATGCGGACGTACATCTCGGTGTGATCCTCGGCCTGGCCGCTGATGATCAGCGGCGTGCGGGCCTCGTCGATCAGGATCGAGTCGACCTCGTCGACGATGGCGTAAGACAGGCCGCGGGCGACGCGATCGGCGGTGTCCTGCACCATGTTGTCGCGCAGGTAGTCGAAGCCAAACTCGTTGTTGGTCCCGTAGGTCACATCGGCCGCGTAGGCCGCCTGCTTTTCCTCGCGCGACATCTGTGGCGTATTGACGCCGACCGTCAAGCCGAGGAAGTTGTAGAGGCGGCCCATCCACTCGGCATCACGCCGCGCCAGGTAGTCGTTGACGGTGACGAGGTGAACACCCTTGCCGGCGATCGAGTTCAGATAGACCGGCAAGGTCGCCATCAGCGTCTTGCCTTCGCCGGTGCGCATTTCCGCAATCTTGCCGTCGTGCAGCGCCATGCCGCCGATCAGCTGGACATCGAAGTGGCGCATCTTCAACGAGCGCTTGCCGGCTTCACGCACCACGGCGAATGCTTCCGGCAGCAACTGGTCAAGGGTCTCGCCGCTGGCATGTCGCTGCCGGAACTCCGCGGTCTTGGCCTGCAACTCGGCGTCACCGAGGACCTCGAACTTCGACTCCAGCGCGTTGACCTTGAAGACGACGCCACGGTACTGCTTCAACAGGCGGTCGTTGCGGCTGCCGAAAATCGAGGTGAGAAGCTTGGGCAACATGCGGCGTCGTCGGAGTTGATGCGGTAGGAAAACCGTGCCGCAGCTTCACTCGCCAGAAGGCAAGCGGGCGGCAATCTCGGGGAGGTGCGGTCTGTCGCCGCGAAAGCAAGCGCGCCAAGGGCCGCAAAAGCCTCAAAGTTTAGCATTCGGTCCCTCCGACGCCCGTGGCATACCCGCGCGGGCTGCCGCAGGCCGGGCCGGTGCAGTGGCGCCTAAACTGGTCCGGATGAGCCAACGGCCGCCCCCCGTGACACCACCAGCGCAGTCCATCACGGAAGCCCTGCGCGGGAGTGCACCGCTCGCCCGGTTGCGCGATGCGTTGCGTGATTCGAACGCACGCTTCGAAGCGATCCGGCCGGCATTGCCGGGCCTGCTGGCAAACCATGTCAAGCCCGGCCCGGTCGATGCGGAAGGCTGGTCGTTATTGGCCGCAAACGGCTCGGTCGCGGCAAAGCTCCGCCAACTCGCACCGCGCTTCGAAGACCTGCTCCGCGAAGCGGGCTGGAGCATGACGACGGTGCGGATCAAGGTCGCCAACGACGGTCCGACCCGATAAGCGCCTTTGCGCTGTTCTAGGATCAGTCCGACAACGAGTTCCCTTTCGGTCCGATGGAGGACCGACTCCGCCATGTCTATCTTGACGACATGAGCAGCAAGGAATGGTTGATGTTGTGGAGTCTCAGTGCTCCGCTGCCGGAAGCGCGTCGAGTCGCGCAGCCACAACCCGCGCGCAAGCCGCATGCAGGACCGACGAATCATGCTGGTGCCGGCTCCCGGGATCGAACTGGGGACCTTCCGCTTACAAGGCGGGTGCTCTACCAACTGAGCTAAGCCGGCGGGGAATGCGCGCGAGGAACTCGCGGCTTATGGAAATTGCGGCGACGAGTATAGGTCGCGCGGCGCAGTCAGCGCCGTGACCCGATCGCTACTTGACTCGCTTCAGCGCGGGCTTGCGCCGGGGGGGCGGGCTCGGTGGCGGCGTGTCAGTCGGCGAATCGGAGGACTTCGTGCCGCGCGTTCCGGGGCCGGTCAACGCAAGCGGGGTCGAGCGCGGCGGTGTCACGACAGCCGGCGTCTCCCCGCCCGCGGAACCCGGGCCAGTCGCGTCGGTCGGCATCGGGAACGCCATCCCCTGACCGTTCTCGCGCGCGTAGATCGCAATCACATGATCGACCGGTACAACGATCTCGCGCGATGCACCGCCGAAGCGCGCCTTGAACTCGATCGCCTCGTTGCCGAGCTTCAGGGAGCTCGTCGCCTCGAAACCGACGTTGAGGACGATCTCGTTGTTCTTCACGTACTCGGTCGGAACCTGCACCTGCGAATCGACGAAGACCGCGACATACGGCGTGAAGCCGTTGTCGGTGCACCAGTCGTGCAAGGCACGGATCAGGTACGGGCGCGTCGACGTGCCTGCGGTAGCGGGTGCAATCGGTGGCGAAGTCAAGCGTTGCCTCGCGTCGGCTACTTGCGCATGACCTTCTCGGACGGCGTGAGCGCCTCGATGTAGGCCGGCCGCGAGAAGATCCGTTCGGCGTACTTCAACAGCGGCACCGCGTTCTTCGACATGTCGATGCCGTAGTAGTCGAGGCGCCAGAGCAACGGCGCGATCGCGACGTCGAGCATCGAGAAGTCGTCGCCGAGCATGTACTTGTTCTTCAGGAAGATCGGCGCCAGCTGCGTCAACCGATCGCGGATCTGCGAACGCGCCTTCTCGAGCTGCTTGTCGGTGCCCTTGATGCCGCGGCCTTCGAGCACGTTGACGTGCGCGAACAGTTCCTTCTCGAAATTGAACAGGAACAGGCGCACGCGCGCCCGAGCGACCGGATCGCCCGGCATCAGCTGCGGATGCGGGAAGCGCTCATCGATGTACTCGTTGATGATGTGCGACTCGTACAGGATCAGGTCGCGCTCCACGAGGATCGGAACCTCGTTGTATGGATTCATCAGCGCGATGTCTTCAGGCTTGGCGAAGAGATCGACGTCGCGAATCTCGAAGTCCATGCCCTTTTCGAACAGGACGAAGCGGCAACGATGCGAATAGGGGCAAGTCGTTCCGGAGTAAAGCACCATCATGGTTGCAGGCTCCAAGGATTCAGGCAAAGGGTGGCGGCCGCGGTTGGGGCGCCGGCGAAACCCGTGCCTCTTGTGGAGACGCGGGTCGGTTCGGCGTTCAGGTGACGCCTCTCCAATAAGCGGCATTCAGGCGCCATACGAACACTGTCAGCACGCCGAGGAAGAGCAGCACCCAGACGCCGACGCGGATGCGCGTGGCCTGCGCCGGCTCGCCCATCCACTGCATGAACGCGACCAGGTCGGCGACCGACTCGTCGAACTCGACGGCGCTCTGCGCCCCGGGGGTGACCTGTTCGAAGCCGGCGAAGCGGTGCTCGGTCTTGGCCGGATCGTGAGCATCCTTCACCTGCTCGAAGCGTGCACGCCGCTGGCCCTGCAGCTCCCACAACGCATGCGGCATGGCGACGTCGGGGAATGCGAGGTTGTTCCAGCCGGTCGCCTTGGAGTCGTCGCGGTAGAAGGTGCGGAGGTAGGTGTACAGGTAGTCGGCGCCCGTCCCGCGGCCGATCTCGGCGCGCGAGCGCGCGATCACCGACAGGTCGGGCGGCTGCGCGCCGAACCAGTCCTTGGCCTGGCGCGGGTCGAGCGAGACCTTCATCGTCTCGCCGACCTTCTCGGTCGCGAACAGCAGGTTCTGCTTGATCTGGTCTTCGGTCAGGCCGATGTCGCGCAGCCGGTTGTAGCGCACGTACGAGGCGCCGTGGCAGTTCAGGCAGTAGTTGACGAACAGGCGCGCGCCGTTCTGCAGCGCTGCCATGTCGGTCATCTTGTGGGTCGGAAACTGGTCCCACGGATAGCCTGCTTCGTTGGCCGACGTGTTGGCGTGCAGGCCGAATGCGAGCAACAGCGAGAGGAGAATCTTCTTCATGCTGAATTCCTGCGCCGTCTCAATGAGCGCTGAAGGTCACGCGGTCGGGGACCGGCTTGAACGTACCGATCCGGCTCCACCACGGCATCAACAGGAAGAAGCCGAAGTAGATGAGCGTGCCGATCTGGGAGACGTAGTTTCCGGCCGCCGACGGCGGCTGTGACCCGAGGTAGCCGAGCACCAGGAAGAAGAACACCAGCGCGCCGTAGACGAACTTGTGCCAGTCGGGCCGGTAGCGGATCGAGCGGACCGGACTGCGGTCCAGCCACGGCAGGAAGAACAGGATGATGACGGCGCCGCCCATCACGACGACACCCCAGAACTTCGCGTCGAAGGTCTTCAGCAACGCGACTGCGACGATCGCGCCGACCGCGAGGACGATCTTGCCGGTCGCCCGGAAGTTGCCGCGCAGGATGCCCAAGACCGCCGCGACGGCGAGGATGATCGCGAGCACGTTGACCATCAGATCGGTGGTCGCTCGCAACATCGAATAGAACGGCGTGAAATACCAGACCGGCGCGATGTGTGCCGGCGTCTTCAGCGGGTTGGCCTCGATGTAGTTGTTGTATTCGAGGAAGTAGCCGCCGCCCTCCGGGGCGAAGAACACCACCGCGCTGAAGAGGAACAGGAACACGCACGCGCCGAACATGTCGTGCGTCGTGTAGTACGGGTGCGACGGGATGCCGTCCAGCGGATGACCGTCAGGGCCTAGGTTCTTCTTGATGTCGATGCCGTCAGGGTTGTTGGAACCGACCTCATGCAATGCGATCAGGTGCGCCACGACCAGCCCGAGCAGCACCAACGGCACCGCGATGACGTGGAAGCTGAAGAAGCGGTTCAGGGTGGCGTCGCCGACAACATAGTCACCGCGAATGAGCAGCGAGAGGTCTTCTCCGACGAAGGGGACCGCCGCGAACAGGTTGACGATCACCTGCGCGCCCCAGTAGCTCATCTGGCCCCAGGGCAGCAGGTAGCCCATGAACGCCTCGGCCATGAGGCACAGGAAGATGCCGCAGCCGAAGATCCAGATCAGCTCGCGCGGCTTGCGGTAGCTGCCGTAGATCAAGCCGCGGAACATGTGCAGGTAGACGACGATGAAGAACGCCGAGGCGCCCGTCGAATGCATGTAGCGGACGAGCCAGCCCCAGGGCACGTCGCGCATGATGTATTCGACCGACGCGAACGCGAGCGACGCGTCGGGCTTGTAGTGCATCGTCAGGAAGATCCCGGTCAGGATCTGCATGACCAGCACCAGCATGGCCAGCGAGCCGAAGATGTACCAGACGTTGAAGTTCTTCGGGGCGTAGTACTTGCCCCATTGGTCGTTCCAGAGCTTGGTGAGCGGGAACCGGTTGTCGACCCAGTTCAGCAGCTTCTGTCCCGGCGAGGCATCGGCGGGGACCTGGTGAAATTCAGCCATTCAATTGTTCTCCGGAGACGGCCGTCGCGGGTGCATCACGCCTTCTTGTCTTCGCCGATGACCAGCCGGTTGTCGGCCAGGTACATGTGCGGCGGCACCCGAAGGTTGTCGGGGGCGGGCTTGTCCTTGTAGACCCGGCCGGCCATGTCGAAGGTCGAGCCGTGGCAAGGGCACAGGAAGCCGCCGACCCAGTTGTCCGGCAGCGAAGGCTGCGCTCCCGGCGTGAACTTGTCGGTCGGTGAGCAGCCCAAGTGCGTGCAGATGCCGACCACGACAAGCACCTCGGGCTTGATCGAGCGCGCTTCGTTGCGGGCGTAGGACGGCGTGAGCTCGTCCTGGTTGCGCTTCGAGGTCGGGTCGGCCAGCATCGGATCGAGCTTCGGCAGTTCGGCGACCTGTTCCGGCGTGCGGCGGATGATCCAGACCGGCTGGCCGCGCCATTCGACCGTGAGCTTTTCACCGGCCTTCAGCGCGCCGATGTCGACTTCGACCGGAGCGCCGGCGGCGCGGGCGCGTTCCGAAGGCTGAAAACTGCTGACGAAAGGAACGGCAGCAAAGCCGGCTCCGACGACCCCGGCACAACCGGACGCGATGATCCAGGTGCGCTTGCCGGAATCGATGGTTGGGTCACTCATGAAAATCCTCGAAGGCCGAACGTCGATTCAAAGTCAACCTGGAATTCTAGCGGACGTGTCAACCCGCTCGAGAGCGTGGAACCGCCCCGATACTGCCCCTCGCACCGCTGCCCTTGCATGGGCGGCCGATTCCAACAACCAACGGAGGGCGGGCCCCATGAGTTTTGCGAAGGAGTTTCGCGAGTTCGCGATCAAGGGCAATGTGATCGACCTTGCGGTCGGCGTCATCATCGGTGCCGCCTTCGGCAAGATCGTCGATTCGCTCGTCAAGGACATCATCATGCCGGTGGTCAGCCGGATCTTCGGCGGCCTGGACTTCTCGAGCTACTTCGTGATGCTCGCCAACCCGCCCGCCGGCTACAACGGTCCGATGACGTACGAAGCGCTCACGAAAGCGGGTGTGCCGCTGTTCGCCTACGGCAATTTCTTCACTGTCGCGATCAACTTCCTGATCCTCGCGTTCATCATCTTCCTGATGGTTCGCCAGATCAATCGGCTGAAGCGGCAGGAGCCTCCGGCGGTGGTCGTCATCAGCGACGAACTCGCCGTCCTGCGCGAGATTCGCGACGCGGTCCGGCGCTGATCGACGGGCGCCGAACGGCGCTTGCGCGTTGGTGCCGTCCGTGCGGCATTGCCGCTCGGACAGCGTGGATTTCCAGCGATACTTGTAAGTCAGTGCCCGTCCCGGCATTTTCAGACTGGTGATCGCCACGCCGCGCTGCCTCGCTCCGAAGTGAACCCGACCGATCCTCGCTTCCCTCCCGCCCTCGAGGCGGCGATGAACCAGATCCGGACGACCACCGCGACGGTGGCGTCGCGGCTTTGCGACAGCCTGGGCACGACAGCCAGCACGACCACCCACGCCACGACACGCGACGCGGTCCGGCTGGCCCAGGACGAACTGCGTCGCAACCTCGATCTTTTCAGCCGGACGTTCGACGAAGCGTTCCGTGAGAAAGTCGGTCAAGACCTGATGCTGCGTACCGACGTCCGGCGCAAGCAGGCACCGACCAACTGGCAAGCGCTCAGCCTCGTCAACGACAGCGAGGTCGAGGAGCGGATGAACTTCGACCGCATCGGCCAGACCATCTCGCACGCCTGCGAATGGCAGCTGCGCGATCTCGCGGCGTTCATGGGCACCGTCACCGGCACCAACCGCGCCGACGAGGATCGCAACCCGCTGCGCGCCGACGTCCTCGGTGCCGCCTTGTACCGCGGCATCGAGGCGGTGTCCGAGAACGCCGACTCGCGCAAGGTGCTGGCGCGCGG
>JBDSAB010000380.1:0-2760 GCA_039922395.1 Caldimonas sp. | reverse complement strand
CGCGGAACACCGACTCGTGCGTGACGGTCGAGAGGCCGAGATCGCCGTGCAGCGCCTTCCAGACGTACTCGCCGTACTGCACCGGCAGCGGGCGGTCGAGCCCGAACTCTTGCAGCAGGCGGGTGTAGCGCGCCGGGTCCATGCCGCGCTCGCCCGACAGCGCCTCGACCGGGTCGCCTGGGATCAGCCGGATCAGCGAGAACACCAGCAGCGTGATGCCGATGAAGGTCGGCACGACGAGCGCGAGGCGCCTGAGGACGAAGCTGATCACGGCGATTCGCCCGGCTGCGCGGACGACTATTTCTGCTGCAGGTCGACCTTGTCGAAATAGTGGTGCGCGGTGGCGTCCATCTTGTAGCCGATCACTTCCTTGCGGACCGGGTCGAAGCGCACCGAGTGCGCGATCGTGATCCACGGGGCTTCTTCCTTCGCGATGACCTGCGCATTTTCGTACAGCGCGGCGCGGTCGGCCTGCTTGGTCACGCCCTTGGCCTTCTGGATCGCGTCCTCGAAGTCCTGGTTGCACCAGCGCGCGAGGTTGCCGCCGCCCTTGACGGCCGAGCAGCCGAGCAGCGGCACGAAGAAGTTGTCGGGGTCGCCGTTGTCGCCCGACCAGCCGAACATGATCGCGTGCTGTTCGCCGGTCTTGCTGCGCTTGCGGTACTCGCCCCACTCGAAAGTGACGAGCTTGGCCTTGACGCCGACCTTCTCCCAGTCGGCCTGGATCAGCTCGGCCATCCGCTTGCCGTCCGGGTTGTAAGGACGCGTCACCGGCAGGTACCAGAGGTCGACTTCGACGCCGTTCGGATAGCCGGCCTGGGCCAGCATCGCCTTCGCCTTGACCGGGTCGTAGGCGTAGTCCTGGACCTTGTCGTTGTACGACCAGAGGGTCGGCGGGATCGGGTTCTTCGCGACCTGGCCGGCGCCCTGGAACACCGAGTCGAGAATCGCCTTCTTGTTGACGGCCATGTTGAGGGCCTGGCGCACCATCTTGTTGTCGAACGGCTTCTTCTCGACGTTGAACGCGATGTAGCCGACGTTCAGGCCGTTCTGCTGCTCGAGCCGGATGTTCGGGTCGGACTTCATCAGCGCGACGTCGGCCGGCTTCGGGAACGCCATCACATGGCACTCGCCGGTCTTCAGCTTCGCGTAGCGCACCGATGCGTCGGTCGTGATCGCGAACACCAGGTTGTCGATCTTCGGGCGCCCGCCCCAGTAGGCGTCGAAGGCCTTGTAGCGCACGACCGCGTCTTTCTGGTACGAGACGAACGTGAACGGGCCGGTGCCGATCGGCTCGCGGTCGATCACGTCGGGCGTGCCGGCGGCCTTCATCTTGTCGGCGTACTCGGCCGACAGGATCGACGCGAAGTCCATCGCCATGTTGGCCATGAACGGCGCCTCCGGCTTCTTCAGCACGAAGCGCACCGTCATCGGGTCGACCTTCTCGACCTTGTCGACGATGTTCTTCATGTCCATGTCGTCGAAGTACGCGTAGGTCGCGCCGGGCAGCGTCTTCGCCATCGGATGGCTCGGGTCGGCCATCCGGTTGTACGAGAACAGCACGTCGTCGGCGTTGAAGTCGCGCGTCGGCGTGAACTTCGCGGTGCTGTGGAACTTGACGCCGGGGCGCAGCTTGAACGTGTACGAGAGACCATCAGGCGCTGCCGTGAAGCTCTCGGCCAGCCCCGGGATCACGTTGGTGGTGCCGATCTCGAACTCGACCAGCCGGTTGTACATCGGCACCGAGACCGCGTCGAAGGTCGTGCCGGTCGTGTAGTACTGGGGATTGAAGCCCTCGGGACTGCCTTCGGAGCAGTAGACGAGGGTCTTGGCCGCAAAGGCCGAGCAGCTGCCCGCAATGAGGGCGAGCGCGAGAGTCCTGGAGGCGAGGCTGCGGGGGGTCATGGGCATTCCCGGTCGAGTTGAACGTGGCGCCGATGGCGGCGCGGCAAGCACTCATGATAGAGCCCGGTCGACGCCGAGAAGGCGCGGGCTTGCGCGTCCGGCGTGGGGCAGCGGCGCCCTTGTCGGTCGGTTCTCCGGGCGCGCATGATGCGAGTCGTCCATTGCGGAGACGACCATGAACCGTTCGCTGCTCGTTGTCGGTGCCGTCGCGCTGGCCCTTGCGTCGCCGCCGGCGACGGCGGTCGGTCCGCTGGTCCTGATCGCCAAGCAGATCATCCAGGGCATGGTGAAGGACTTCATCGAACAGCGCATCGACCAGGCCATTCGCACGTCGTTCGGTCCGTGCAAGGCCGACCTCGCCGAGGCGGCCGTCGCGACCCGCCGAAATCTCACCGGCGCGATCGGAGGCGGCGGCGTTCCGGGATTGGGTGCGCTCGGTGCGGTGGGTGGCGCCGGCGCTGCGGGAATGGCGATGCGCTCGGGGATGCCGGTGCCGGGGGTCGGCCTCGCGACTCCGGGCATGAACATGGCTGCCTTGCAGGCGATGATCGGTGGCGCGCCCGGCGTGCCCGGAGCGTCGGCGGCGGCGCTGGCCGCGGCCGGCATGCCGGGCTCGTCCGCCGGCGTGCTCGGCGCGCTCGCGGCGCAGGCGGGGACGACGGGGTCGGTGCTCGGTGCAGGTGGCGGCGGTGCGCTGCTGTCGACGATGCCCGGTGCAGCGAGCGCCCTCGGTTCGGCCGGCGCGGCGGGCGGTGTCGGCGGCGCCGACATGGCCGGCGCGATGGCGATGCTGCAGCAGATGATGAGCGCGCCGCCGCTCACCGACGCCGAGTTCGACGACTTCGTGCGCCGCCT
>JBDSAB010000379.1:0-11298 GCA_039922395.1 Caldimonas sp. | reverse complement strand
CTTGGCGCAGACCAGCTCGTCGAGCCCCTGCGCGTGCAGCATGCGCGGCACCTTGTAGATGCTGTCGACGTCCCAGACCGAGATGACGCCGAACTCGTGGACGTTGGCGAACAGCGAAATCTTGGCGCGCTCTTCGTCGGGGATCGGCCGGTCGGCGCGGCAGAGCAGGGCGTCCGGCATGATGCCGATCTCGCGCAGCTTCTGCACGCTGTGCTGGGTCGGCTTGGTCTTCAGCTCGCCGGCGGCGGGGATCCAGGGCACCAGCGTCAGGTGCAGGAAGGCGCAGTTGCCCGGGCCCATCTTCAGGCTCATCTGCCGCACCGCCTCGAGGAAGGGCAACGACTCGATGTCACCGACCGTACCTCCGATCTCGACGATGGCCACGTCGACCTCGTCGCCGGCGCCGCGGCGCACGAACTCCTGGATCTCGTTGGTGACGTGCGGGATCACCTGCACCGTCTTGCCGAGGTAGTCGCCGCGGCGCTCCTTCTCGAGCACGCTCTTGTAGATCTGGCCGGTCGTGAAGTTGTTCGAGCGGCGCATCCGCGTTGTCACGAAGCGCTCGTAGTGGCCGAGGTCGAGGTCGGTCTCGGCACCGTCGTCGGTCACGAACACCTCGCCGTGCTGGAACGGCGACATCGTGCCCGGATCGACGTTCAGATACGGGTCCAGCTTGATCAAAGTGACTTTGAGGCCCCGCGATTCGAGGATCGCGGCGAGCGACGCAGAAGCGATGCCCTTGCCCAGCGAGGACACCACACCGCCGGTGACAAAGACGAACTTGGTCATTGCGTGCAGCACCTGCTTTTCGCAAATGCCGTGGTGGTAAAGCGCGATTATAGGTGTCGGGTCCGGACGTCCCGCGCCGGCGGCGGGGTCGTTTCAGCCGGATGGCGACGCCATGCCGAATGCCTCGATCCAGCGTTGCACTTCCGCCGCAGTCTCGAGCGGACGCTCGAGCGGGAACAGGTGCGACCCCTCCAGCGTCGAGATGCGGCCGTGGGTCAGGCGGCGCGTCGCCGCGAGGCCGACCCGGCGCACCTCGAGCGACTCGGAACCCTGGACGAGCGCCATCGGGCACTGCAGCGGATGCGCGCGCAGCACCCGCGTGATGTGGTGCGGCAGCGAGTTGTAGATCGCGGTCTCGATCTCGCGGCTGAAGGCGAGCCGGCGGCTCCCTGCGCCGGTCTCGTGGCCATCGTGCGGCTCGGTGCCGCTCTCGATGTAATCGTGCAGCACGCCGGGTGCCCAGCGCGCGAACGCCGGCTTCGACGCGAAATGGTCATGGGCCGCCTGCGCACTCGGCCAGTGCTGGCGCCGACGCTTCGACACGTGGCCGGGCGACAGCCGCTCGCCGACGCCGGACGCCTTCGCGAATTGCAGGGCGCGCGCCTTCCAGCCCGACAGGATCGGCGAATCGAGCAGCACGACGCCGAGCGCGAGGTCGGGCCGGCGCGCCGCCGCGAGCACGCTGACGAAGCCGCCGAGCGAGTGGCCGACGAGATAGGCCGGGCCCTTCGCGCTCGCGTCGATGAAGTGGGTCAGCTCGTCGCGCAGGTGCGGCCAGTTGCTGCTGACCGGAAAGCGCGGATCGTGGCCGAACTTCGGCAGCGCATGGACCTCGAAGCCGGCCGCGCGCCACGCCTCGAAGAGGAGCCGGTACGTGCCGGCCGGAAAGCCGTTCGCGTGCGCGAAGACGATCCGGCGCGGCACCGGATGCGCGGGCTTTCGCACCTCAGACGATCTTGACGCCCGGGTCGGTGATCTTGCGCATCGGCTCGTAGCGCGACGGCGCGATCAACGGCGCGGTCGCGGTCGCACTGCCCCACTCCGGGTCCTCGAGCGATTCGAAGACCTGGCGCAGCTTCTCGCCCCAGGCGCCGCGGATCATCTGGAAGTACGGGTTGCGGTCGTCGATGCAGACGACCTGCTGGGTCTCGAGCCGGTTGTTCTCATAGACGACGAGATCGAGCGGCAGACCCACCGACAGGTTCGACTTCAGGGTCGAGTCCATCGAGACCAGAACGCACTTCGCGGCCTCGTCGAGCGGCGTCGCCGGCTTCAGGATGCGGTCGAGCACCGGCTTGCCGTATTTCGACTCGCCGATCTGAAAAAAGCAGGTCTCGCGCGTGGCTTCGATGAAATTGCCGGCCGAGTAGACCAGGAACAGGCGGATCGGCTCGCCGGCGATCTGGCCGCCGAAGATCATCGACGCGTTGAAGTCGAGGCCCGACTTCTCGAACGCCTCGCCGTCCTGGTCGTGCACGTGGCGGACCGCTGCGCCGAGCACGCGGGCCGCATCGAACATGCTGCTCGCGTTCCAGATCGTCAGCGGCGGGCCGCCGCCTGGATTCGGCAGCTCCTCGACCTGCAGAATCTCGCGCACCTGCTGCGAGATCGACAGGTTGCCGGCCGACAGCATCACCATGAAGCGGTCGCCCGGCTTCTCGTAGATCATCATCTTGCGGAACGTGCTGATCTGGTCGAGGCCGGCGTTGGTGCGCGAGTCGGACAGGAACACGAGGCCTGCATCGAGCTTGACGCCCACGCAATAGGTCATGATGGTTTCCCTTGCAATGTCTTCAGGTCGTAGAGCGCCTGCAGCGCTTCTTTGGGGCTAAGCATATCGGGGTCGAGGCGCGCGAGAGCGGTCTCGACCGGTGACGGCTCGTCGCGTGTCGCCTCCGGCGCGGCCGCGAACAGATCGATCTGGGCCTGCGCGGCGGTGCGCTGCGCCTCGAGCGCTTCGAGCGTGGCCCGCGCCTGGCGCACCAGCACCGCCGGCATGCCGGCGAGGCGCGCGACCTGCACGCCGTAGCTGCGGCTGGCCGGGCCGGCCTCGATCGCATGCAGAAAGACGATGTCGTCGCCGCTCTCGACCGCCGACACGTGAACATTGAGCGCGCGATCGTGGCGCGCCGGGAATTCGGTCAGCTCGAAGTAGTGGGTCGCGAACAGGGTGAACGCGCGATTGCGATCGTGCAAATGGTGGGCGATCGCGCCGGCCAACGCGAGGCCGTCGAAGGTCGAGGTGCCGCGCCCGATCTCGTCCATCAGCACCAACGAGTGCTCGGTCGCGCCGTGCAGGATCGCCGCCGCCTCGGTCATCTCGACCATGAAGGTCGACTGCGCATTGGCGAGGTCGTCGGCCGCACCGATGCGGGTGTGGATCGCATCGATCGGCCCGAGCCGGCACGACGTCGCCGGCACGAACGAGCCGATCGAGGCGAGCAATGCGATCAGCGCGACCTGCCGCATGAAGGTGCTCTTGCCGCCCATGTTCGGCCCGGTGATGACGAGCATCCGGCGCGTCGCGTCGAGGCGGCAGTCGTTCGGCATGAAGTTGCCGGCGCCGGTCTCGAGCAGCCGCGCCTCGACGACCGGATGGCGGCCGCCGACGATGTCGATGCACGGCTCGCGCGCGAACTGCGGGCGGGTCCAGCCCAGCGTCGCGGCGCGCTCGGCCAGCGCCGCCAGCGCGTCGAGGCCGGCCAGCGCTCGCGCCAGGCCGCTCAGCGGCTCGAGGTGGACGGCGAGCCGGTCGAGCAGCTCGTCGTAGAGGCGCTTCTCGCGCGCCAGCGCGCGGTCCTGCGCCGACAGCGCCTTGTCCTCGAACGCCTTCAGCTCGGGCGTGATGTAGCGCTCGGCGTTCTTCAGCGTCTGGCGCCGGCGGTAGTCGGCCGGCACTTTCGCGGCCTGACCCTGCGTGACCTCGATGTAGAAGCCGTGCACCTTGTTGTACTGGACGCGCAGGTTGGCGATGCCGGTGCGCGCGCGCTCGGTGGTTTCAAGCCGCAGCAGGAACGCGTCGCAGTTCTGCATGATCGCGCGCAGCTCGTCGAGCTCGGGGTCGTGGCCGGTCGCGATCACGCCGCCGTCGCGCACCAGCGCGGCCGGCTCGGCCGCAATCACCGTCGCGAGCTGCACGAGGATGTCGGCCGGCGGCTCCATCGCTTCGCGCAACATGTCGAGCAGCACGGCGGCGCCGTGCGGCACGGTCTGGCGCAACCCGGGCAGCGCCAGCAGCGTTGCACGCAGGCCCGCGAGCTCGCGCGGCCGGACCTGGCGCAGCGCCAGCCGCCCGGTGATGCGCTCGACATCGCTGATCTGCCGGAGCGCCTCGCGCAGCGCGCCCTGGCCGTGCAGGTGCAGCACCTCGATCGCGTCGTGGCGCTGGGTCGCGAGGCGGCGCTCGCGCAACGGTCGCGTCAGCCAGCCGCGCAGTGCCCGGCTGCCCATGCCGGTGGCGCAGGTGTCGAGCAGCGAGAGGAGCGTTGGCGAGTCTTCGCCGCGCAATGTCTGCGTCAGCTCGAGATTGCGGCAGGTCGTCGGCGGCAGGTCGAGCAGGTCGCTCGCGCGGTGCACCCCGAGGCTGCGCACGTGCGCGAGCGACCGCCCCTGCGTGTGCTCGGCAAAGCTCAGCAGCGCCGCTGCGGCGGCGTGCGCTGCGGCGAGCTCGTGCGCGTTGAAGCCGCTCAGCGAGGCGACGCGAAGCTGCTCGCAGAGCTTGCGGACGCCGAGTGCGCTGTCGAACTGCCAGGCCGGCCGCAGCGTCAGCGCGCTGCGCTGCGCATCGAGCCCGGCCGGCACGCGATCGCGTTCGACCAGGACTTCGGCGGCCGCCAGGCGAGCCAGCCAGCCTGCAAATTCACCTTCGCCGCATTCGGCCAGGCCGAGCTCGCCGCTCGACAGCGCGAGCCAGGCCAGACCGAAGGTGCCGCGCCGCTCGCACACCGCGAGCAGGAGCGCATCGCGCTTGTCGGCGAGCAGCTCGGTGTCGGTCACGGTCCCGGGGGTGACGACGCGAACGACCTTGCGCTCGACCGGGCCCTTCGCGGTCGCGACGTCGCCGACCTGCTCGCAGATCGCGACCGCCTCGCCCATCCGGATCAGCTTCGCGAGGTAGGTGTCGAGCGAGTGGACCGGCACGCCGGCCATCACGACCGGCTCGCCCGCGCTCTGGCCGCGCGAAGTCAGCGTGACGTCGAGCAGCCGGCTCGCCTTGCGGGCGTCGTCGAAGAACACCTCGTAGAAATCGCCCATCCGGTAGAAGACGAGCGTGTCGGGGAACTCGGCCTTGATGCGCAGGTACTGCTGCATCATGGGGGTGTGTTGAGAAATTACAGGGTCAACCCTACCCTCGTCAAACTGCTCACAAGTCATAATTTTTATCCCACTAATCAATGACTTATGAGAATTTGTGCAATCCCAGGAAGGCTCGAAGCGTCTCGTTAAGTGCCATAGCGACTCGCCCACAGGCGTAGGTTTTGGCGTAGGTATTTTTTAAGAACGCCATCAGGCGTAGGTTTTTCCAACGATTGTCAAAAGCGATTTGAAGCATGATTGTCACGGCTCTAGACCCCCGGTCGGCTCGAACCATGCGTCCCGGAGACCACCTGGCTTTTCGGGAGTACCCGGGACTTCGGCTTGTGGCGTCGAAAAGCAGGCACGCTTGGACTTACCGCTATACGCACCCCGACACAGGACAGCAACGCCAGCTTGGCCTCGGCTTCTGGCCAGCAATTGGCTTTGGCGAGGCAGTCGACAAGTGGCGCACCGCCAGAAACCTCCGGTTTCGCGGAGTCGATGTCGCCCAGGAGAAGCGTGCGGCCTCGCAAGACCGCAAGGCCCGCGCCATCGCGGTCGAGCGTCGCGAGCGGTACACCTGCTCATTCATCAGCCAGCGCTATCTTGCGGAGGTCATCGAGGTACACCGCAAGGCCAAGGGTGCGACAGAGGCCCGTCGGATGCTTGAACGGGCCTTGAGAACGGTCGCGACGACCAGTGCGAACGAGCTGACCAAGGCACAGGCTCGCGACGTCATAAGTTCAATTGCGGAGAGCGCCCCGAGAGTGGCTGCGATGACGCGCCAGGAATTGCGCGGCTGCTGGGCTTATGCCAGCGATCAGGGCTGGATCGAAGAAGGAAGAAATCCGTTCGCGGCGAAGAACCTTGGCGGCGTGTTCAAAGCCAAGAGCCGAGAGCGCGCGCTGCAGGTCGCAGAGGTTCGCGCTCTGTTGCAGTGGATGAGGGAGCCGCGTGCTTACAGCCGCACCGTTGCAGATGCACTTGAACTTGTCTTGCGCACCGCGCTGCGCTCTGGTGAGGTGTGCGCAATGCAAGTCGGCGACTTCGAAGAGCGAGAGGGGGTGTTGTGGTTGCACATTCCGGGGGAACGAATGAAGGAAGGGCGTGCCCATTTGGTGCCTCTGATTGGTCGAGCGCGGACGATCGTCGAAGATCGGATCCGCGGAGCCAAATGCTTCTTGTTTCCTGCTCGGGACGGAGAGACGTCAATAGCGCAGAAGGTTCTGGGGGTCGAGGTTTATGCGCACAGCGGCCGCTCAGAGGCGCGTGCGTATGTCGGCAACCGAACGTGCCCGGTGAACGACTGGGCGCCTCATGATTTGCGCCGCACCGCTCGTACTCTTCTCGCTGAACTGGGATGTCCGTTCGAGGTTGCCGAGTTGATCCTCGCTCACGCGTTGCCCGGTGTCGCAGCGGTCTACAACCGTGCTAAATACGAAGCCGAAAAAGTCATTTGGCTCGGGCGCTTGAACGATCAACTCGATGAACTCGGCGGTGCGGCGACGCCATCGCACAAGTCCGCTGATAAGCGGCCGAGGCGGTCTCGCCGTCAGGTTCCGAAACACCAAGACGCCAGCGCGACTGCGGTGTGAGCGATTTGCCGAGCCACCGGGTATGGAAGGTATGGAGTGAAACGTAGGCGAGCTGCGGCCGTAGCCACAGAAGTCGATTCCGAGCCGGCATCTGTCCGTATGGACACGGAGGCGTCCCGCCGAAGGCTGGAGTTCAAGCCTAGAACGTCTCGCGCTGAGATCAGAGCCCGGACGATTTCAGTGCTGCGCGAGACGCTGGAGGCTATCGATACCGGCAGGCTGGATGGCGGCTACCGGAAGCTGTATGCGGCGGCGGCCATTGGTCAGCTGGTCGCCGGTTGCCCCGAAGCTGCCGCAACTCATGCTGACCAAGCGATCGCGTGCAAACGCATTCCGGTGATCCTTCCGACTTGCAGGGAGCTGCTGAGCGCCTTGCCAGTGGTCGAGGCATTGGATTGGCACCTTGACGTCGAACAGGACTCGCAGAAGTTGAAAATCCTGATCGTTTGGGCGCAGAGCCGCTGCTATCCTGGATCGTTGGCGGCGCTCGTGTGACAAGAATGGGCGTTCCGGCACTGCGTGCCGTCGGGCTCTCGGGCGATGCCCCGCGCCTCGTTCCGAGTCGCGGCCGTGCCGGCATCGATCCCTAACGCGGCTCGCTGCGACGCTCGAGCGGTTCTGCTCGTGCTGTGCAACACCGCATGCGACATCGCGCCCATGAGATCTGCAGCGCTGGGCGATCGCCTGCCGGTGACTTTCATCGCGACGCCACGCCGCAATCGTCGACGCCGCTGTCGAAGTTGACAAAGGCTGACCTTGCGGCTGGCGGTCGGCACCGGCTGGTTGCCAGCGCTGCTCTGCGCACCGACCCTGTTGGCGCCTCAGCCCTGCGCGGATGAGTCGTACGGCACTGATGAAGCCGAGGACGAGATAGCGGAAGTGATTCGACGCTCGGTCTGTTCGCAGTCGAGGGCGGGCCTTGTCTGCATCGGGCTGCGCTTCTGACGCGGTGAGCATCCCCAACCAAAAAGCAAAGCGAGGTGCAGGGGTGATGACTGCTCTTCATCCCACGCTACCACGCCGTTCTCGCTGTCAAGGTCTGCGGCGCTGCGCGCCTTGCGTCCTGCGGCCGTCTTCGAACCCTGACAGCTGCGCTGCGGCGCGGTGTTCCGACTCCGGGCAATCCCGCCCCGAGGAGTCGAACATGTCGAACGCTGCCGCTGCTTCCAGGTCAACGCGTCTTTTCGTGGAGGAGCTCGAAGGCACCTATCGGTTGGCCAACACCGACGAGGTCATCGGAAGCGCACTGGCGATGGTGAGCAGGCGCTATCGGTCCGGCACGACACTGGCAGCCCCGCAGGCAGCTCGAGAGTACCTGGCGCTTCGACTCGGGACGCTCGAGCACGAGGTGTTCGCCTGCATCTTCTTGGACGCGCAGAACCGGATCATCGAGTACGTCGAGCTGTTTCGCGGCACGGTGACGCAGACGGCGGTCTATCCGCGCGAGGTCGTTAAAGAGGCGCTGCGCCGGAACGCTGTGGCGCTGGTGCTGGTGCACAACCATCCTTCGGGCTGCGGCGAGCCGAGTCGCGCGGACGAGTACCTGACGCAGACGCTGAAGGCGGCGCTGGCGCTGGTCGACGTGCGGATCCTCGACCACATCATCGTCGGCGGAATCCATCTCACGTCGTTGGCGGAGCGCGGGCTCCTGTAGGCCCGTGCGTTGGTGCTGCAGCGCGCAGGGCTGACGCGTTGCAGCCGTCTTTTGAGCACGCGCAGATTGACGTCCATCCAGGCCGGCGGTGCCGGCGCATGTATGAAGCGGCCCTTCCCATGTCCAGCGCTCGGACCTGCGGTCCGCGCCTGGCCACCCGCCACGCCCGAAGCCGGGCCGCTGAACTCGGTCAAGTGCTCGCAGCGGCTCGACCGCCGCGCCACCAAGCGCAGCAATTCCGTTCACCACTCCAACGTCGCATTGACGGGACACCACATGAGAGTCGCTGCGCTTGGTGTCACGTCGGCCGCGGAGCCGCCGCTGCTCGAGACATTCGGGCGCCTGCGCTTTGCTGCGCCGCCCGGTGGTAGCAGCCCGTGCGCCTTGCGTCCCACCGCATCCCCCCAGCTGCGCCCCCGTCGTTCCTTGAGGGGGACTTGTGGGGGGATCAAAGACGCGGTGGGCCGGGAAACCGGCGCACTGCTTCGGCTGCTGGAAAGACCACCCATCCCCAACCCCTTCCCGTGAGGGAAGGGGCTCTGCCCACCCCCCGCCCGCCCGTGGGCGGGAGCGAGGAGTCCAAGCAGAAGGTGGATCAAGTTGAAGCCAAGACAAGCAGTCGCGGCGGCTCCGCCTTCTCTGGAGCAGAGGAGCCCATCATGGCTTTCGTACGAGTCGAGCAGAGAAACGCGCATCTGGCCGGACCAGTCCGCCTGGATTACGTCACCGGGCGCGACGGCAAGGTTGCCAAGGCCACGCTGACCGCCATCAGCAACACCCGCCGGGGTGGCGAGGCCAAGGAAGAGGAGGCCACCGCGATCCAGTGGACGCTTTGGGGCCGGCAGGCCGAAAACGCGACCGAGTTCCTGGACAAGGGCAGCCACGTCAACGTCGTCGGTCGGCTGAGGAACAACAACTACCGCGATGCGAGCGGTGCCGAGGTGTTCGGCTACGGCTTCACCTGTGAGGAGATCGACTACCTCGACAGCAAAGCCGAGGCCGAGGCACGGCGCCAGCAGCAGAAGCAGGCCAAGCCGGCGACGGTGTCAACCAAGGCGAGCCGCGCCTTACCTCCGGCGATCGATCCTGACGACGTCCCGTTCTGACCGCGAGGGCAGGGCGCGTCCCTGCCTTGATCCAAACCCGACATCAAGGAACCATCATGCACACACCGACACTCGCAACCCGCTTCGCCCGCAACACCTTCGTCGTCCGCAGCGAGACCCCGCTTCTCGAAGACCAGATGCGCCGCGCAGCGCCGTCGATCTTCGCGACCGCCAAGCACGCCAGCCGCTCCGAGCGCTACACCTACATCCCAACCATTGAGGTCCTGCGCGGCCTCCGCAAGGAGGGCTTCGAGCCGTTCATGGTTGCGCAGAGCAAGAGCCGCATCGAGGGCAAGACCGAGTTCACCAAGCACATGATCCGGATGCGTCACGCCGGACAAGTGCAGACCAAGCCGGAGGCCAACGAGATCATCCTGATCAACAGCCACGACGGCGCCAGCTCCTACCAGATGCTCGCCGGCATGTTCCGCCTATGTACTGCAGGTCATAGGCGGAACTATGTGCCCAGGAGAACTATGTCCCGTCAATAGATTGGGTCGCGAGCCTCACGAAGTGGGCACGGGACATAGTCGGCCTCAAAGCGCCCTCAAGAATGCGAGCAGGCGATCGTCGGACGGTAGCGGCCGGGTATGCCGTTCAAGGGCATCGTCATGTCCAGCATCCGTCCTTCAGTGCCAGGTCGGCGTCGAGGTACACCTGCGTGGTCTCGATCGACTCGTGGCCGAGCCACAAGGCGATCACCGACTGCTCGACTCCAGCCTGCAAGAGATCCATCGCCGTGGTGTGACGAAGGACGTGAGGCGAGACCCGCTTCGTCTTGAGCGACGGACACGCATCGCCACTCGCCTTGACGTGCTTGGCCAGCAGATAGTGCATCCCGTGCGCGCTCAGACGCCCGCCCCTCGCGTTCGGGAAGAGCGGCTGATCATGGGCGCGCGGCGGCTGGCGCATCCACTCGGTCAGGACGGCGCGCGTGTTCTTGCTCAACGGCGTACATCGTTCCTTGCGACCCTTGCCGACGACCCTCACGTGCGCACCGGTCCCCAAGTGCACGTCTGCCGCCTGGAGCGAAGTGAGCTCGGAAAGCCTCAGGCCTGTCTGCACCGCCAAGAGGATCAGCGCGTGGTCCCGCCTCCCGAACCAAGTCCGCTGGTCCGGTGCCGCTAGTAATGCATCGACCTCCGGTCGACTCAAGAAAGGCACGAGGGTGCGCTGAAACTTCTTGGCCGGGATAGCCATCACGCGGGCGATCTGCGCGGCATGGGTTGGTGCCTCGTACGAGACGAACCGAAAGAACGAGTGCACCGCCGTCAGCCGCAGGTTGCGGGTGCGCGCCGTCACTCGCCTCGTGACCTCGAGATCGTCGAGGAACGCCGCGACCAAGGGCGCGTCGACACCCTCCAGCGTGAGCGTGGACGGCGCCTTGCGAAGGCGCTTCTGAATGAACTGCAGTAACAACTTGAACGTGTCGCGATAGGAGGCGATCGTGTGCGGGCTGGCCTGGCGTTGGCGCGACAGGCGCTCCGTAAAAAAGCGCTCCAGCAGGGAGGCGAAGCTGATACGTACCGTCATGACGCTGCTCCCCACCGCCGCTCGACGCGAGACATCGCCTGCGTCATCAGCTCTGGCCAGGCGCTCAGGTACCAGTAGGTGTCGGCGACGTGCACGTGGCCGAGGTACGCCGACAAGACCGGCAGCCGCCGGGCCGCGTCCTCGCCTGCTTCATACCAATGAGTCAAGACACGAACTGCGAAGCGGTGACGAAAGTCGTGCAGCCGTGGACCCCTGCTGGCGGTCGCGCCTCGCAGCCCGACCTCGCGTGACAACTGATAGAAGGTTCGGTGCAGCTGTGCCTGGTCCAGCCGCGTGCCGTGGTTGGAGACAAAGAAGTAAGGCG
>JBDSAB010000378.1:0-4437 GCA_039922395.1 Caldimonas sp. | reverse complement strand
CCGGTCGGCTCGTCGGCCAGCACGCATTCGGGCGACCCGGCGAGCGCGCGCGCGATCGCGACGCGCTGGCGTTCGCCGCCCGAAAGCTGGCCCGGCCGATGCCCGGTGCGTGCGGCCAGGCCGACCTGTGCGAGCACCGCGGCAGCGCGTTCGCGCGCCTGGGCAACCGGGACCCGGCGCACACGCAGCGGCATCGCGACGTTGTCGAGCGCGGTGAATTCCGGCAACAGGTGATGGAACTGGTAGATGAAGCCGAGGTGGCGATTGCGCCACTCGCCCTGCTCGGCCGCGCCCATCTGGACGAAGTCGCGGCCGGCGAGCTCGACCTTGCCCTGGCTCGGCGCCTCGAGACCACCGAGCAGATGCAGCAACGTGCTCTTGCCCGAACCCGATGCGCCCACGATCGCGACTGTCTCGCCGCGCTGCACCGCAAGGTCGACGCCTTGCAGTACCGCGACGTCGAGCCGCGAGGCGCCGCTGCCTTCGGTGAAGCGCTTGTGCAGGTTGGTCGCGTCGAGGATCGGGCCGGCGCCAGCGGCCGGCGCCGCGTCACTCATAGCGCAGCGCTTCGGCCGGCTGCACGCGACTCGCGCGCCAGCTCGGGTACAGCGTCGCGAGGAACGCCAGCACCAGCGAGATCACGACGATCGGCACGATGTCGCTGCTCTGCGGATCGCTCGGCATCCGGCTGATCAGGTAGACGCTGCTCGGCAGGAAGCTGACATGCAGCAGGCGCTCGATGAACGGCACGATCACGTCGACGTTGAAGGCAATCAGCAGACCGAGGGCGACACCGCCGAAGGTGCCGATGATTCCGGCCAATGCGCCCTGCACCATGAAGATCGACATCACCGAACGCGGCGTCGCACCGAGCGTGCGCAGGATCGCGATGTCGGCACGCTTGTCGGTCACCGTCATCACCAGGGTCGAGACCAAGTTGAACGCGGCGACCGCGACGATCAGGGTCAGGATGATGAACATCAGGCGCTTCTCGACCTGCACCGCGGCGAACCAGTTGCGGTTGGTGCGGGTCCAGTCGCGCACCGTGAGGTCAGGGCCGAGGCTCTGCTCGAGCTGCGCCGCGACCTCGCGCGCCCGGTTCAGGTCCTTCAGGCGCAGCTGCACGCCGGTCGGGCCTTCGACGCGGAACAGCTTGGCCGCATCGTCGACGTGGATCCAGACCAGGCCGCTGTCGTATTCATAGTGGCCGGCATCGAACGTGCCGACGACGGTGAACTGCTTCAGCCGCGGCACCACGCCGGCCGGCGTGACCTGGCCGCCCGGCGCGACCAGGGTGACCTTGTCGCCGTCGCGGACCGCGAGCGAACGCGCCAGCTCGACGCCGAGCACGATGTTCCATTCGCCGGGCACCAGGCGCTTCAACGTGGTGTCCTTCAGCTGCGCCGCGAGGTCGGTGACGGTCGCCTCATCATTCGGCGAGATGCCGCGCACGATCGCGCCGCGCATCTCGTCGCCGCGTCCGATCAGCGCCTGCGCCGCGACGAACGGCGCCGCGCCGATCACCTCGGGATTGCGCCGCGCCGCCGTGGCGGTCGCTTTCCAGTCGGCGAGCGCCGCGCCCTGCGGATCGAAGACCTCGACGTGCGAGATCACCGAGAGCATGCGGCCCTGCACCTCTTTCTGGAAGCCGTTCATCACCGACAGCACGATGATCAGCGCGGCGACGCCGAGCGCGATACCGAGCATCGAGACGCCCGAGATGAACGAGATGAACCGGTTGCGCCGACCGGCCCGACCGACCCGCGTGTAGCGCCAGCCGATCTGCAGTTCGTAGGGCCAGTTCATGGGAAACGGATGCTACAGGAGGGTCCTCGAACGACAGCGGTGGGAAGACCGCGTCGGATAATCGGCGCATGCACCTGCTGATCCCGTTCGCTTCCGCGTTGTCGCAGGAAGCCCTGCAGGTCTTGCCGACGCTCGCGCTGCCGAATCTCGAGAGGCTGCTGAAGCGCCTCACGCCGCAACCGCCCGACAGCGCCGACGCGTACTCGCTCTCTCCGCCGCACGAGCGCGCGCTGGCCGCGCTCTGGGGCTGGCGCGGTGCCGACGGCGCGCTGCCGTTCGCCGCGCTGGCGGCTTCCGCCGACGGCATCGACGTCGGCGACAAGGCCTGGGGGCTGATCACGCCGGCCCACTGGCATGTCGGCCGCGACAGCGTCTCGATGGCCGACCCGGACGCGCTCGCGCTGCTCGAGGACGAGTCGCACGCACTGTTCGAGGCGGTCCGCGACCTGTTCGAGAGCGAGGGCTTCGCCTGGGTCTGGGGCGCGCCGGGCCGCTGGTATGCCGCGCATCCGAGCCTGGCCGGCCTGCCCTGCGCCTCGCTCGATCGCGTGGTCGGCCGCAACGTCGACCTCTGGCTCGGCGGCGGTGCGCACGCGCATCCACAAGCCAGCCTGATCCGCCGCCTGCAGAGCGAGGTCCAGTTGCTGCTTTATCCACATCCGATCAACGAGGCCCGCGAAGCGCGCGGCGAGCTGGCGATGAATTCGTTCTGGCTCAGCGGCTGCGGTGCGGCGCAGCCAGCCGATCGCGCGGCCGTCGAGGTCGACGCGTCCCTGCGCCAGCCGATCGTCGACGGCGATGCCGCCGCCTGGGCTGCGGCCTGGGCCGCGATCGACGCCGGGCCGATCGCGCGCCTGCTGCAGCGCGCCGAGAAGGCCGACGGCCCGCTCGCGCTGACCCTGTGCGGCGAGCGCTCCGCGCAACGCTACGAACCGACGCCGCGCAGCTGGTGGCAGCGCCTGCGCGCCAGCGCGCCGCCGGTCGGCGAAATGCTCGCAGCGCTGTGATGGCGCGCCCGCCGACCCTGCAGATGCGCGACGCGCCGCCACGCGTCGTCTGGGCGCTCGAGCAGGCCGGCGTCCACCCGCTGCTGGCGCGCCTGTTCGCCGGTCGCGGCGTGCGCGCGGCCGACGAGCTCGACGACGGTCTCGGCCGGCTGCTCGCGCCCGACGGCCTGCATGGTGCCGACGCGGCTGCGCGCTTCCTCGCCGATGCGATCGGCGCACGCAAGCGCCTCTGCATCGTCGCCGACTACGACTGCGACGGCGCCACCGCCTGCGCCGTCGCGTTGCGCGGCCTCGCCCTCCTCGGCGCGCCGCCCGAGACGCTGCACTACGTGGTGCCGGATCGCGCGGTGCACGGCTACGGCCTGACGCCGACGATCGTCGACCTCGCGCTCGAGTGCCGGCCCGACGTGCTGATCACGGTGGACAACGGCATTGCCAGCCTCGACGGCGTCGCGCACGCGAAGGCGCGTGGCCTCGCCGTCGTCGTCACCGACCACCATCTGCCGGCGCTCGTCGACGGCGTCGTCACGCTGCCCGACGCCGATGTGATCGTCAACCCGAACCAGCCGGCCTGCGGCTTCGCGAGCAAGAGCCTCGCGGGCGTCGGCGTGATGTTCTACGTGCTGCTCGCGCTGCGCGGCGAGCTGCGCCGGCGCGGCGCCTTCACCGCCGAGAACCAGCCGCGCCTCGACGCGCTGCTCGACCTGGTCGCGCTCGGCACCGTCGCCGACGTCGTCCGGCTCGACGCCAACAACCGCCGCCTGGTCGCGCAAGGTCTGAAGCGGGTGCGCGCCGGCCGCATGCAGCCAGGCATCGCCGCGCTGTTCACGGCGGCCGCGCGCGACCCGCGGCGCGCCAGCGCGTTCGACTTCGGCTTCGCGCTCGGCCCGCGCATCAACGCGGCCGGCCGGCTCGCCGACATGACGCTCGGCATCGAATGCCTGCGCACCGACGACGTCGCGCGCGCGACCGAGCTGGCACAGCGCCTCGATGCCATCAACCGCGAGCGGCGCGAGCTCGAGTCGGGGATGCGCGAACAGGCCGAGGCGATGCTCGACAGCCTGATGCCCGAGGACGAGCCTCCGTCGGCGCTGGCGATCTTCGACCCCGAGTTCCACGAGGGCGTGATCGGGATCGTCGCGTCGCGCCTGAAGGACCGCGTGCACCGGCCGACGTTCGTGTTCGCACTCGGCCGCGACGGGATGCTGAAAGGCTCCGGTCGCTCGATCGCCGGCTTTCATCTGCGCGATGCGCTCGACCTGGTCGCCAAGCGCCACCCCGGCGTGCTGAAGCGCTTCGGCGGCCACGCGATGGCAGCCGGTTGCACCATCGACGAGGCCGACTTCGACACCTTCGACGGCGCATTGCAATTGGTCGCGCGCGAAGCCCTCGACGCGGCGACGCTCGACCGCGTCGTGCGCAGCGACGGCTCGCTCGCGCTCGAGTACTTCAGCGTCGACACGGTGCGCGCGATGGACGCGCAGGTCTGGGGCCAGGCCTTCGAGGCGCCGCTGTTCTGCGACGAGGTCGAGGTCACGTCGCAGCGGCTGGTCGGCGAGAAGCACCTGAAGCTGACGGTGCGCTGCGCCGGCGTCATGCGCGAGGCGATCTGGTTCGGCCGCAT
>JBDSAB010000377.1:0-5599 GCA_039922395.1 Caldimonas sp. | reverse complement strand
AACATGTAGCCGCGGCGCGGTACCGTTTTCACGATCCGCTGCTCGCGGTCGTCGAGGGCATTCCTCAGCTCGAGAACCAGTTGCACCAGGGAGTTCTCGGTGACGACCGTGGTTCCCCACAGGGCGGTCAACAATTCCTCCTTGCCGAGGACGCGTTCCGGATGGTCCAGCAGGTACTTCAGCAGCACCCGGGCCTTGGGCCCGAGCGCGATCGGCGCGCCGTCATGGCTCAGCTCGTCTCGCGCGACGTCGAAGACGCGCCCGGCAAATGCCGCTCGAGTCGGCGCCCGGGATGCCTTCGGAGACGCGACAGACGGACCTGAAAGCGTGTCGGCATCCACCCGGCTCTCCTTGACGGGCTCTTGTTAAGTCGGCCCGCTGATCATTAACGCACACGCCGCGCATTGCGGATCGCCGACGCGATCCTTCACACGGAGGGGCGCGCGCCGGGCCTCGTCCATCAGCCAGCGCGGGAAGGCGGCGAGCCTGGCGCCGCTACAGGCTGCGGGGTCGCATGCGCTCGCCTTCAACCCACTCACGCAACTCGCGCACCGCTTGCTGCGACTGACGCCAGGCGGCTTCGTGCGTCACGCGCAGCAGGCCGTCGAGGGCCTTGCCTTGCTCGGTCCATTCATGCGGCCAGACCTGGCGCCCGTCGTCGTAGCTGCGCGTCCACACCACCTGACCCTGCGGGTCGAGCACGGTGACGTCGAGCGCCAGGTGCGCAGCGAACTCGAAGTCGCCCACCGCGCCCACGAAGACGATCGGCAGAGGTATGAACCACAGCAAACGCCGGTGGTAGGAAATGCGGACCGACTGAACGACCAGTGTCGCGACAACGCTCGTGCCAGCGCCGTTGGGAAGCTCGAGGCGTTCGGCGCCGCCGACAAAGGTGTCGGCTGCGGAAGCCAGCATCGCCGACCCGACGATGCTCCCGATCGATACGCGTGTGCCCCGCGCAGGCCCGTCGTCGGCCTCGTGCACCTGGTCCTTCACCGTCGGTGGCAACACGACGGCCACCCGCCCTGGCACGCGCACGTCCGGCGCAACCGCCGACTTCGGGAACATCGCCACATTGAGTGGCATCTCGATGCGCGATGCGCAACCCGGCAGCAGCAGCATCGAGAGCAGCGCAAGCAGCGCAACCTGGGTGCGCCTCACGGTTTCACCTCGCCGGCCGCGAGCAGGAGGACCTGGACCTCGCCGCCGCGCCAGATCGACAAGCTCAGGGGCGCGCCGCCGGCCGCTCGGAGACCTTCTTCCAACTGCGCCGCGCCGCTCAACTCGCGACCGTCCAGACTCAGGATGACGTCGCCCGAGCGCAGCCCGGCGATGGCCGCTCGACCGTTGCCCGTCACGGACGACACGAGGACTCCGCCCCTGTCGCCTAAGCCAGCAGCCAGCGTTTCCGCCCTGGACAGCCCGCGCACCTCCGCTCCGAGTCGCGCACCCGGTGCCTCGACCGTGGCCATCGCAGGGTTGGGAGGACAACTCATCGGCACGTCGATCCGCTCCGGATAGCGCAGTGCGCGCGCATGCGACTCGATCGTCTGGCCGGTGACGGCGCCTGCCACGGCGCCGGTTGCGAGGACAAGGACGCCGAACACCGGGATGAAGGCCAGGGCCGTCGCGCCGACGGCAGCGCCCATCGCAGCACCGCCGGCGACCCCACCCACCACGCCACCCCCGCCCGTGAGCGGGCGCGACGATCCTTGCGCTCCGACCGTGTTGAGCACGCCATCGGCAGCGCGGCAGCTGACCTGCAGCGGCGAATCCGAAGTCGCCAGAGTGACCGTGCCGGGCGTTGCGGCCAACGTCCATTGGCCGCGGTCATTGCGGAGTTCGCAGCGGGCCGTCGCGCAGCCAGGCGTCTCGACGAGGAGCGTCTGCGTGATCGACGTTCCGGCGCTGGCGCAGCCCAGAAGCGTCAAGGACAGGGCCGACAGCGGTGCCGTGACCCCGGAAAGTCGTCGCTTCGCCACGTCACGCCACCGCCTTTCCGGATCACGACCGCTGCAGAGTCCGTGATGCCGCGCGGATGACGATACAGCGTCAGGCCCGATGCGTCACTGGCATCGATCAATCAAACGAACGGGGCGCGCCGGACGCGTGTGAATCAATCGTGTCAGCGACGTCCCAGCTCCTGCCGTCGTGCATCGCTCAAGGAGCGGCGGCCTTGCACGGCCAACCACATCAGCGCGACGCCGACCAGCAGGATCGGCACCGCCGAGCCGACGTTCAGCAGGGTCCAGCCTTGCGTCGTGACCAGCGCGCCCGAGGTGAGCGAGCTCAGCGCCATCACCGCAAAGATGAAGAAGTTGATCGCGCCCTGGGCCCGGTCCTTCTCCTCCGGCCGATAGGCCGACAGCGACAGCGCGGTGCTGCCGGTGAACACGAAGTTCCAGCCGACCCCGAGCATGAACAGCGCCAGCGCGAAGTGGTGCAGGTCGATGCCCGACAGCGCAACCGCGATGCAGGCAAGGTACAGCAGCACGCCGACTGCCATGATGGGCAAGGTGCCGAAGCGCTTGATCAGATGCCCGGTGACGAAGCCCGGCGCGAACATGCCGATGACATGCCACTGCAGCACGAAGGCAGCGTCCGAGAACGGCATGCCGCACTGCTGCATGGCCAGCGGCGTGGCGGCCATGAGCAGGTTCATCACGCCATAGCTCAAGGCCCCCGAGCCCGCGGCGACGACGAACTGCGGCGTTCGCATGATCTGTCCGAGCGACCGGCCGCTGCCGGCGAGATGCGCGCGTGCGGCCGGCGCCGGAAAGCGCATCGTCGCCAGCACACCCATCGCCAGCACCGCGACCACGGCAAGCGCCACATAAGCGCCGACAAACGGCGTCGTGCCGAGCTCGCGCGTGCGCGTCGCGAGATAGGGTCCGAGCACCGCGCCGAGCAGTCCGCCGGCCATCACGAGCGAGACCGCTTTCTCGCGCGCGGTCGATGCCGCCAGCTCGGCCGCGGTGAAGCGATAGAGCTGGCCGTTGGCGGAGTAGTAGCCTGCCAGCAGCGTCGCGGCGCAGAGCAGCCAGAAGCTCCGGATCGAGACCGCGAACGCGCACAACAGCGCCGCCACCAGCGCCACCGCCAGCCCGAGCTGGAAGCTGGTCGATCGACCGAAGCGCGCCTGGGTCCAGGCGACCGGTGCGGTGAACAGCGCCCCACCGACCACGTAGCCCATGACCGGCAAGGTGGCCAGCCACCCGAACGGCGCCAGCGACAGCCCGACCAGCCCATTGATCGCGATGAAGGTGACGTTATTGGTGAGGAAGAGACCTTGCAGCAGCGCGAGCAACCACAGGTTGCGGTTCATGCGCCTCCACCCGCCACACCGAATCCACACCCAACCATGTTCAGCTCCACGACGACTCCCCCATCGCCATTGTCGTCACGAGTGAGAGCCTCGACCGCACGGAGGTATCCGCATCCAAAGAAATGGGGGCCAGCGGCCCCCATTGAACACACAGCCTCGAGCGCTGTCAGTCGGCGTGCAAACCCACCTCGCACTGGTGTGGATTGCGGGCGCACGCGCGCTGGTAGGCGTAGATCGCCTTCTTGCGCGCCGACATCGCGAGCGGTGTCTTGAACGGCGCGAGGATCTGCGAGAGCGAGTAGGTCACGCCGTTCTTCACGACGTATTCGACGTTCGCCGCATTCTTCAGGTCCGCGATCGGATCGCCGCGCACGATCGCGAGGTCGGCGACCTTGCCCACTTCGACCGAGCCGAGGTCCTTGTCGACATACGCCATCTTCGCGGCGTTGATCGTCACGTTCTGCAGGGCCTGGTGGTTCGAATAGGCGAGCCCGCCGGCACGCAGGTTCGTGTGCAGCGCGATCCCCGGCGCCACCAGCGGCGAGTCGGTGCCGAGCGCCACCAGCCCGCCGGCGCGCTGCACCTTCGCCGACTGTTCGGCGTCGCGCTTGATCGTGTCGAGCACGGCAGGCGTCGGCACAGCCGTCGCTTGCAGACCGGCGATGAAGTTAGGCGGCACCAGCGCGCTGAAGCGCTCGTCGTTGATGAACTTCGCATCCTGGCCGACCAGCGACAGCGACGAGAACAGCGTGTCGATGTTGTGGAAATCGCCCTTCGCGTGCAGGTCGTAGGCGTCCTGGTAGGTCAGGCCGTTGATCGACTTCGACCAGCCGTAGCCCATGCGCTGCGTCGCCGACAAGTGCGTCGTGCCCCCGATGCCGGTCGCCGCGCCCGGCGACAGCATGTGCGTGCCGGTCGGCACCCCGAGGTCGATGCCGCCCTGCGCGATCTTCTGCATGATCGGGATCGGCGCGCGAACGTACGACTTCATGAAGTCGGTGTCCATCGTCTTCGCCTTCGCGATCTCGAGATCGGCGATCTCCGGCGTGCGCAAGGTGCGCGCGAAGCTGTAGAACTGGCGGTTGCCTTCCCACAGCGGCGGCGACACGAAGAGACGCGGACCGATCAGGTTGCCGGCCAGCAGCGCTTCGCGGATCTCGATGCTCTGGTGCAGCGGTCCGGCGACCGACTGCGTCGACGTGATGCCGTACGACAGCATCAGCGCCGCGATCTGACCGTACTGCCCGCCTTGATAGAGCGTCAGCGGGTGGATGTGCGGATCCCACAAGCCCGGCATCACCGTCAGGGTCGACGCATCGATGAACCGGGTCGCGGTCGCCTGGGCGTCGGCCTGGTGCGGCCGGATCGCGGTGATCCGGTTCGCGGTGATGACGATGTCGACGTTCGTGCGCAAGCTCGAGTTCACGCCGTCCCACAGCGCGCCGGCATGCACGATCGTCGTCGCCGGCGGTGCGGCCGCGGTCCATTGCAGATTGACCGGCACGTCGCGCGCGCCGCTGCCATCGGCGTTGATCGAGCGCAGTCGCTCGGCACTCTTGTAGAGGATGGTCTTCGAGTCGCCCGCCCATGACGGCAGGTCGGCCACCTCGGTCGTGATCGCCTTCGCGGCACCGGCCGGCGAGCCGTCGGCGTTGACCGCGATCGTGTGCAGCACCGAGTCCATGATGAACGCGACGGTCTTGCCGTCGGGCGAGAGGACCGCAGCGCCCTCCTCGCGGTCCGACACCTGCTTCGGCGCATCGGCGACGGCGTAGAACTTGCCGGTCTTCGCCGCGATGTCGATCACCCGCAGCTTGTTGTAGCCCTCGCGGAAGCGGTTGTTGATGCGCTCGTTGTCGACCAGCACGATCTTGCTGGCGTCCGGCGTCCACTGCGGCGTGCTGACCTGACTGCCGACCTGCGGAATGATCACGCTCGCGGTGCCGCCGGCGATGGTCCAGATCTCGAGCTGCCCCGACAGCGTCGTATAGGCGATGCGGTCGCCGTTCGGCGAAAGCTTCGGCATGACCATCGACTTGCCGGCGATCGACGCGAGACGCGTGCGCGCCTTCGTCGCGACGTTGATGCGGTCGACCGCGAGCGCGCCGGCGTTGCCCTTCTCGCTCGAGAAGTAGACGGCGCTGCCATCGGTCGTCCACTGCACGTTGCCGTCGCGGTCGGTGTCGTTGGTCAGGCGGACCGGCGCCTCGCCGATCTTCATGACCCAGACGTCGTTGAGCGCGACGAACGCGACGCTCTGCCCGTCGGGCGAGA
>JBDSAB010000376.1:0-33430 GCA_039922395.1 Caldimonas sp. | reverse complement strand
CCTGCAGCCGCGCCGAGGCGTTGCAGGCACTCGCGCGCGCCGGCCTGCGCGGACACGAGCACCTGCCGGCACGGCTGCTGTCACAGGGCCAGCGGCGGCGCGCTGCGCTGGCCCGGCTCGAGTTCGGCGCCGACCTGCCGCTGTGGATCCTCGACGAGCCGTTCGATGCGCTCGACGAGCGCGCCGCCGCGTGGCTGCGCGAGCTGATCTCGGCGCATCTGCAACGCGGCGGCATCGTCGTGCTGACGAGCCACCAGGACACCGCGCTCGAGCGCGGCGCCGACATCGTGGCGATCGACCTGTGACGAGCGCGCTGCCCTTGCTGACGGCCGACCGAAGCGATCCGGTTGCCGCGCACGACGCGTGCGCCGATCTGCCCCGGCTCGACCGTGCACACGACGACCGCACCCTCGCCGCGATGCGCGGCGTCATCGTGCGCGACCTGCGCATCGCGCTGCGGCGCCGCGCCGACACCGCCGCGGCGCTGCTCTTCTTCGTCGTCGTCGCCAGCCTCTTTCCGCTCGCGGTCGGTCCGGAACCGACGCTGCTGCGCACATTGGCACCCGGTGCCGTCTGGGTCGCCGCGCTGCTCGCGTCGATGCTGTCGCTGGCGCGCCTGTTCGCCGACGACTGCCGCGACGGCACGCTCGAGCAGATGCTGCAAAGCCCGACGCCATTGCCGCTGCTCTGCCTCGCAAAGATGGCGGCGCACTGGCTCGGCTCCGGGCTGCTGCTCGCGGCGGTCTCGCCGCTGCTCGCGCTGCAGTTCGACCTGTCGGCGCCGGCAACCCTGGCGCTCGCCGCGTCGCTGCTGCTCGGCACGCCGGTCCTGAGCCTGGTCGGCGGCATCGGTGCCGCGCTGACCGTCGGCGTCCGCGGCGCCGGCGTGCTGCTCTCGGTGCTGGTGCTGCCGCTGGTCGTGCCGGTGCTGGTGTTCGGTGCCGGCGCGGTCGCCGCCGGCGACACCGCTTCCGGCAGCGGCGCCCACTTCTCGCTGCTCGGCGCGATGCTGATCCTCGCGCTGCTCCTGGCGCCGCTCGCTGCCGCCGCGGCACTGCGCATCTCACTGGACTGACGCCATGCGAAGCGAACGCAGATCCTGGTCCCACTACGCCGCGCCGCAGCGCCTGCATCCGCTCGCCGGCCGCGCGGTGCGCGGCTTCGGCATCGCCGCTGCGCTGCTCGCGGCGGCCGGCCTCGTGATCGGCCTCGGCATCGCGCCGACCGACCATCAGCAGGGCGACGCCTACCGGATCATCTTCGTCCACGTGCCGGCCGCCTGGATGTCGATGGTCGTCTACCTCGCGATGGCGTTCTGGGCCGCGATCGGGCTCACCTTCAATGCGCGCGTCGCCTACCTGCTCGCGCATGCGCTCGCGCCGACCGGTGCGCTGATGACGTTCATCGCGCTCTGGACCGGCGCGCTCTGGGGCAAGCCGACCTGGGGCGCGTGGTGGGTCTGGGACGCGCGCCTGACCTCGGAGCTGCTGCTGCTGTTCCTCTACGTCGGCGTGCTCGCGCTGCACGCCTCGATCAACGACAGCCGGCGTGCCGACCGTGCCGCGGCACTGCTCGCGCTGGTCGGCGTCGTCAACGTGCCGATCATCTATTTCTCGGTCAAGTGGTGGAACACGCTGCACCAGGGCGCCTCGGTCAGCTTCGCGAAGGCGCCGAGCATGGCGACGCCGATGCTGCTCGGCATGCTGGTGATGGCGCTCGCGTTCTGGGCCTACTGCATCGCGATGGCGCTGGCGCGCCTGCGCACGCTGATGCTCGAACGGGATCGCCACGCGGCGTGGGTCCGCCGGACGCTGGAGGCCACCCCATGATCGCCTGGTCGAGCGCCGCCGAGTTCTTCGCGATGGGCGGCTACGGTCTCTACGTCTGGGGCTCGTTCGGGATGGCCGCGGCGGTGATGGCGGCCGAGGCGATCCTGCTGCGCCGACGCCGCCACGCGCTGCGCGCACTGCTGGTGGACGTTGCCGACGAGCCACCGGCCGCCGCTCTGGAGCGCCGCGACGAACGTGTCGTATGCCCGCCGGCGGCGCCGTCCCACGCCGGTCGTCGCACCGCGCCGCATGCCGCCGCGGCGCGCGTGCGCCGACCGGTCCGCAGTCGCACCGCAGGAGGTGCCGCGTGAAGCCGCGGACCCGCCGCGTCGCCTTGATCGTCGGCGGGCTCGCCGGCCTCGCAATCGCCACCACGCTGGTGCTGAACGCCTTTCGCAGCAACCTGGTCTTCTTCTTCAGCCCGTCGCAGATCGCCGCGCGCGAAGCGCCGCGCGAGCGCAGCTTCCGGCTCGGCGGTCTGGTCGAGGCCGGCAGCCTGCGCCGCGCCGAGAGCGACCTGCAGGTTCACTTCGTCGTGACCGACCTGGCGCAGAAGGTTCCAGTGGTCTACACCGGTCTGCTGCCGGACCTGTTCGCCGAGGGCAAGGGCGTGGTCGCGCAGGGTCGGCTCGCCGCCGACGGCACCTTCCATGCCGATCAGGTGCTGGCGAAGCACGACGAGAACTACATGCCGCCCGAGGCCGCTGAAGCGCTCGCCAAGGCGCGCCCCACGATGACGAGCGGCGCGCGGAGCGCAGCGGGTGCGCTCGGCCGCGTCGCCACGACCGCGCCGTGATGCCGCGACGTCCCGGACGCTGCCCGCCGTGATCCCCGAGCTCGGTCATTTCGCGCTGATCCTCGCGCTTGCGCTCGCCCTCCTTCAGGCGGCGCTGCCGCTGGCCGGCGCGGCGCGCGGACACGCCGGCTGGATGGCGTTCGCGCGGCCGGCGGCACGCGGCCAGTTCGTGTTCGTGGCCATCGCCTACGCCGCGCTGACGCACGCCTTCGTCGTCAACGACTTCTCGGTGCTGTACGTCGCCGAGCACTCCAACTCGCTGCTGCCGCTGGTCTACCGCGTCACCGCGGTCTGGGGCGGACACGAGGGCTCGATCCTGCTCTGGGTCCTGATCCTCGCCGGCTGGACCCTCGCGGTCTCGATCTTCTCGAGCCGCCTCGACGCGCCGACGCTCGCCCGCATCCTCGGCGTGATGGGCCTGGTGAGCTGCGGCTTCCTGCTCTTCACGCTGATCACCTCGAACCCGTTCGTGCGGCTGCTGCCCGGCGCCCCGGACGGCCGCGACCTGACGCCGCTGCTGCAGGACCCCGGCATGGTGATCCACCCGCCGATGCTCTACATGGGCTACGTCGGCTTCGTCGTCGCCTATGCGTTCGCGATCGCCGCGCTGCTCTCGGGCCGGCTCGACGCCGCCTGGGCCCGCTGGTCGCGCCCGTGGACCACGGTCGCCTGGTGCTTCCTGACCTGTGGCATCGCGCTCGGCAGCTTCTGGGCCTACTACGAGCTCGGCTGGGGCGGCTGGTGGTTCTGGGACCCGGTCGAGAACGCCTCGCTGATGCCCTGGCTCGCCGGCACCGCGCTGATGCACACCCTCGCCGTCACCGAGAAACGCGGCGGCTTCCGGATGTGGACGGCGCTGCTCGCGATCGTCACGTTCTCGCTGTCGCTGCTCGGCACGTTCATCGTCCGCTCCGGCGTGCTGACTTCGGTCCACGCCTTCGCGACCGACCCGACCCGCGGTGTCTTCATCCTCGGCCTGCTCGCGCTCGCGATCGGCGGTGCGCTGCTGCTGTTCGCGTGGCGCGCGCCGCGCGTCGGCCTCGGCGGCACGTTCGAGCCGGTCTCGCGCGAGTCGATGCTGCTCGCGAACAACGTGCTGCTCGTCGTCGCCTGTGCCTCGGTGATGCTCGGCACGCTCTATCCGCTCGTCGTCGATGCGCTCGGCCTCGGCAAGCTGTCGGTCGGGCCGCCCTACTTCAACGCGGTGTTCGTGCCGCTGATGGCGCCGGCGCTGTTCCTGATGGGGGTCGGGCCGCTGGCGCGCTGGCGCCGCGCCGGCCTGGTCGACCTCGCGCTGCGGCTGCGCTGGGCCGCCGGCGTGTCCCTCGGGTCCGCGCTCCTCGCGCCGCTCGTGCTGGGCGGCTGGACCCCGATGGTCGGCTTCGGCCTGTTGCTGGCGGCGTGGATCGCGAGCACCGCCGTGCTCAACGTCGTCGAGCGCGTGCGCGGCCATCGCGGCTCCGCGCTCGCCGCGCTGCGCGCCCAGTCCGGCGCCTGGTACGGCATGCTGGTCGCGCATCTCGGCATCGCGGTCTTCGTCGTCGGCGTCAGCGTCGTCGGCGGCTTCGCGGTCGAGAAGGACGTCCGCATGGAGCCCGGCGACACCGTCGGCATCGACGCGTACACGGTGCGCTTCGACGGCATCGAGGAGCGCCGCGGGCCGAACTACGTCGCGATGCGCGCGACCCTCGCGGTCAGCCGCGACGGCCGGCCGGTCGCGACGCTGCATCCGGAGAAGCGCGTCTACGCCGCGAGCCGCATGCCGATGACCGAAACCGCGATCGACCGCGGCCTGCTGCGCGATCTGTACGTGGCGCTCGGCGAGCCGCTCGCCGGCCGCGCGTGGGGCGTTCGCGTCTACTACAAGCCGATGGTCGGCTGGATCTGGGGCGGCTGTCTGCTGATGGCGCTCGGCGGCGCGTTCGCGGTGCTCGACCGGCGCTACCGCGCGCGGCGCCCCGAGCCGGCAGCGCAGGGCCGCGGCGTCGCGCTCGTCCCGAGCGGCACGCCCCTGAGATCAGCGGTGGCGCGATGAACCGGCACCTCGTTCCGCTGGCCGGCTTCATCGTGCTGATCGGCTTCCTGACGGTCGGGCTCGGCCTGAAGCCGCGCGAGCTGCCGTCGCCGCTGATCGGCAAGCCGGCACCGACCTTCAACCTGCCGCTGCTGAGTGCGCCCGAAAGCCGGCTGTCGCCGCAGGACTTGCGCGGCCGCGTCTGGCTGCTCAACGTCTGGGCCTCCTGGTGCTCGGCCTGCCGCGAAGAGCACGCTTTGATGGTCGACCTCGCGAAGAGCGGCGTGGTGCCGGTGTACGGCCTCAACTACAAGGACCCGCGCAAGGACGCACTGGCCTGGCTCGACCGTTTCGGCAATCCGTACGTCGCGTCGCTCGCCGACACGGACGGCCGGGTCGGCATCGATCTCGGCGTCTACGGCGTGCCGGAGACGTTCGTCATCGACAAGGCCGGCGTGATCCGCCACAAGCTGGTCGGACCGGTCACGCCGCAGGCGCTGCGCGACGTGATCCTGCCGCTCGTGAGGCAGCTCGGTGCGTGACATCACCCGACCGTCGATGGCGCGGCTGATGCGCCGCATCGGCCTCGGTCTGCTGCTCGGCCTCGCATGGATCGGCGCTCACGGACGCGAGGCTGCGCCGCTCGCCGGCGACCCGGCGCTCGAGGCCCGCGTGCTGCAGATCGCCGACGAGCTGCGCTGCCTGGTGTGCCAGAACGAAACGCTCGCCGCATCGCAGGCTGCGCTCGCCATCGACCTGCGCCAGCAGATCCGCAGCCGGCTGCAGCAGGGCGAATCGGACGCCCGCATCGTCGACTTCATGGTCGAGCGCTACGGCGAGTTCATCCGCTACCGCCCGACCTTCTCGATCATCACCGCGCTGCTCTGGACCGGTCCGTTCCTGCTGCTCGCGCTCGCTGCGTTCGTGCTTGCCGCCAACATCCGGCGCCGCCGCATCGACGCAGCGGCGCCTCCGCTTTCGGAGGCCGAGCTGTTGCGCGCACGGGCGCTGCTCGCAGGGGCACGGCGATGACAGCGTTCTCGATCGGCGCGATCGCGCTCGTCGCGCTGGCCTGGGCCCTGCTGCTTCCTGCGTTGCGTCGCGGCGGCAGCCACTCTGTCCTCCATGCGGCACCGGCCGGACAGGCGAATCTCGCGGTGCTGCGCGAACAGCGCGACACGCTCGACGTCGAGCACGCCGCAGGTCACCTCGACACGGCGCAGATGCAGGCCGCGCACGCCGAGCTCGAACGCCGCGTGCTCGAAGAGACCGCTTCGCTCGAGCGCGCACCGACTCTGCGGCGCGGTTCGCGGACGACGCTGGCCGCGGCGCTGGCGATTCCCGTCTTCGCGGTCGCGCTCTATGCGGCGCTCGGCCAGCCGGTCGCGATCACGCAGGTCGCACCGTGGGCCGCCGAAGGCAACGCGCCCGCAGACGCCGCGGTGCGCCCCGAAGACGTGACCGCGATGGTCGACATGCTCGCCGGCCGGCTGGCCGGCCGCCCGCCGGGCGATGTGGCCGATCTCGATGGCTGGGTCATGCTGGCGCGCGCCTCGGCCTCGCTGCAGCGCTTCGACGAAGCGGGCCGGGCCTATGCGAAGGCGATCGAGCTGGCGCCACGCGATGCGCAGTTGCTCGCCGACCGCGCCGATGTGCTCGGCATGCAGCAGGGCGAAATCCTGGCCGGCGAGCCGACGCGGCTGATCGAGGCCGCCTTGCAGATCGATCCGTCGAATCCGAAAGCGCTCGCCCTCGCCGGCAGCGCGGCCTTCGAGCGGCGCGACTTCGCGACCGCGATCGGCCACTGGAGCCAGGCGCGCGCGCGGGCCTCCACCGACAGCGCGTTTGCGCAAGGACTCGATCGCAGCATCGCGCAGGCACGCGCCGAGACCGGCCTCCCCACGGGGTCGGCCGTCGCAGCGGAATCTGGAGTCACCGTCGCAACGACCGTGAGGCCGTCAGCGACGACCGGCGCGGCAACCCCCGCGAAAGTCAGCGGCCAGGTCCGCATCGACCCGGCCCTTGCCGGACGCATCGAGCCCGGCGACAGCCTCTTCATCTATGCCCGCGCCATAAACGGTCCACGGATGCCGGTGGCGATCCTGAAACGCAGCGCCGCCGAACTGCCGCTCGCCTTCACGCTCGACGACAGCCTCGCGATGACGCCCGAGCTCAAGCTCTCGAACTTCGCCCGCGTCGTGGTCAGCGCGCGGGTCTCGCGCTCGGGTCAGGCGCTGCCGCAAGCCGGTGACCTGCTCGGCAGCGTCGAGGCGCGCACCGATGGCGGCGCGGTGACCATCACGATCGACCGCCTGCAGCCCTGACACGCACGCGCGGTTCGGTCGCCGCCATGGCGTCGACGATGAAGCGCGCGGCGGCCTCCGGCTGTTCCTCGTGCGCGAGATGGCCGAGGCCATCGAGCACCGTCAACGTGGCCGGCGTCGTCAGCGGCAGCCCGGCAAGCACACGGCGCGCGTGGGCCGGCGGCACGGCGCGGTCGCGCGCACCGACGAGCAGCGACAGCGGCACCTCGAGACCGCGCAGGCGCGACTCCAGGTTCTCGAGATTCCAGCGCGCCATCATCCCGAGCGCTGCCGACACGTGCTTGACATCGCCCACCAGCCGGCCATAGAGCGCCAGGCCGCGCTCGTCGAGGGTCGAGCCGGTGCCGTCGATCAAGCGCGTCACCGCTGTCCGGTCCGATGCGCGCCAGGCGAACAGGCGCGGCGCCAACGACGTCGCGGCCATCAACCGGGCCGTCGGCGGGAACAGGACGCGCGCCGCGCCGTCGAGCGGCAGCAAAGCCGCGTTCATTCCCATCACGACCTGTGGCGCAATGCGGCGACCGAACACCATCTGCACCGCGATGGCAGCGCCCGCCGAATGGCCGACGGCGCCGGCGATCGTCAGGCCGAGAACGTCCACGAGGTCGGCCACGGCACGGGCCATGCCGGTCAGCGACAGCTGCGCCGGCGCCGGCATCGCCGTGAAGCCGTGGCCGGGAAGATCGGGCGCGATCACCGTGAACTGCGCAGCCAACCGCGGTGCGAGGTCGCGCCACGAGTGGGTCGACGCGCCCGTGCCGTGCAGCAGCAGCAGCACCGGCCCCTGGCCCATCTGCTGCACGTGCCACATCAATCCGCCGGCTTCGACGAAGCGGCTGGACTCGCGGTTCGGCCAGTCGACGCCGTCGCGCTCCCACAGCAACCGGTCGGTCACGCGCGTTCCGTCAGCGCACGCCGCGCGGGTGAACGGGTCGCCGGCTGCCTCGACGAAGCGGTTTGCGTCGCGGCCTCGCGCACGCTGCGCGACAGCGCCTGCGCGCCGGCGTGCGGCAGCGGCACGTAACGCGCGCGCATCGCCTCGGCCAGGCGCTGGGCCGGCTCCTGCGGCTGGGCCGACGTGTCGATCAGCAAGGTGGCGGCGCCGAGCGCGCGCAGCCGGTGCGCCGCGGCGAGCGCGTCGGCATGGGCCTGCACGCGGCCCGGCGAGCCATCGCGGGCGATGTTGGCGCGCCCGTCGGTCAGCAGCACGACGACCGGCGTCGCGCCACGCCGCCGGATCGCTTCGGCCAGTGCCGCGGCCGCATCGATGCCGGCAGCGAGCGGCGTGCCACCGCCGCCGGGCAGGCCGGCCAGGCTGCGCCGCGCGCGCACCAGCGAGCGCGTCGGCGGCAGCAGCACCTCGGCACGCCTGTCGCGAAAGGCGATCACCGCGACGCTGTCGCGCCGGACGTAGCAATCGGCGAGCAGCAGCTCGACCGCGCCCTTCGCTTCGGCCAGGCGGTGCAGCGCGGACGAGCCGGACGCATCAACGACGAAGACGGTTGTCGTCTCGCTGCGCTGCTGGTAGCGCGTGATGTGAAAGTCCTCGCGACGGACCGCGATGGTCGCCGGCCGGCCGTCAGGTGCAGTTCCCGCGGCACGTCGCACACGCTGCCACGGCGCCGCCGCCCGCAAGGTCGCGAGCAACGCCAGCCGCGCTCCCGATCCCGGCACGCCGCGGCGCGCACCGATCGGCCGACCGCGCAGCCGCGATGCGTTCAGCGCACCCGAGCGACCGACGGAGGCGGCGCGCGATGCGTTCGTCGGCATCTGCAAGGTCGCGAGCAGATCGGCCGGGATGGCCGCGACCGCGGCTTCGAGCACGACCTCGTTCAGCGGCGCGGCGGGGTCGCGCGCGGCGTCGGTGTTCGAGGATTCGTCGCCGCCCGCCGGGTCGGGGCGCGGATCGGGATCCGAGGCGACGGCGCTGCTGTCAGCAGCGCCTTGGTCGTGCGGTGACGGTGGGACCGAATCATCGGTGGGCTCCGTCGCGTCATCCGGTGTGGCCGCATCCATCGCATCGTCCGCTGCCGGCGGTACCGGCAGCACCGTCGCGCGGGGGCCTAGCACGAGCCGCGCCGCCAAGGCGGCATCTTCGACGCCGACCTCGCGCCGTCCGGCCAGCGCCGCGGCCGCGCGCGCCGCGCGCAGCGCCAACACCGGCGCGCGCAGCGATCCGATGCCGAGCGCCACGGCGGCCGCGCACAGCGCCTCGACGATCTCGTCGGGCGCGGCCACATCGGGCAGCACGGCGCGCGCCGCCTCGATGTCGATGCGCCCTGGCGGCACGACATCGTCCTCGGCCGTGTTGGCCGTGTCTCGTGCACGCTCAGCGTCGGCCCGTTTCGCGACGTTGGCGAAGTCGAGCCCGACATGAAATGCGAGTCGATCCTGCAACGCCCGCGGCGTGCGTTCGTCGTCGTCCAGGCCTTCGTCGAGCGCGATCACGCCGAAGCGGCTCGGCAGCGGCAGCGTGAGTCCGTCGCGCTCGACGACGCAGTGCCCGCTGTCGAGCACCGCGGTGATCCGCGCTGCCGTGCCGGCGCCGATCCGCTCGGCCATCGACAGCAGCACGACGCCGCCATCGGCCGACGCCAGCAGGCCGCGCTGCGCGACCGGCCGCCCGGCCTGCAAAGTCGCGGAGAGGTCGAGTCCGCCGAGCAGGCGTTCATCCGAGACGTGCAACGGCACGCGCTGCCACGGCACGCCGAGCGGGAGCAGCGCCGCGACCCGGTCGAGCCAGCCCTGACGCAGCGGGCCGGCGCTGCTGCGCAGGAGGACGCCGCCAAGACCGACCGGGTCGACCGCGAACAGCGCTGCCGCTTGCAGCGATGCGGCCGGCAGCACCGGCGCCGACGCCACGCGCGCCATCCACGACAACGCGGCGTCGAGGCCGGCGAGTGGCACGGAGGCCGTCATGCGGTTCGCGCGTTACGCGCCGAACAGCTCGACCACGGCGCGCTCGACGCGCGTCGTCGATGCCGATTCATCGAGCGGATCGCGGCGCAGGCGATGGCGAAGGGCAGGCGCGGCGACCTGTCGCAGATGCGCATCGCCGACGGCATCGTCGCCTTGCAGCGCGGCAACCGCACGCGCCGCCCGTGCCAACGTCAGCTCGCCGCGCAGCCCGTCGGTGCCGAGGTCCATGCAGAGCTGCGCGGCGCGCTCGAGGGCCGCGTCGGGCATCTGCACGGCGTCGATCCGCCCGCGCGCGTCGAGGATGCGCCGGCGGGTCCGCGCTTCCTCGCGCGCCCAGCGTCCGACGAACCCTTGCGGATCGCGTTCGTACGCATCGCGCCGTTTCACGACCTCGACGCGTGACGGCAGATCGGTCGGCGTCCGCACCTCGACCGAAAGACCGAAGCGGTCGAGCAGCTGCGGGCGCAGCTCGCCCTCCTCCGGGTTGCCGCTGCCGACCAGCACGAAGCGGGCCGGATGGCGGATGCTCAGACCCTCGCGCTCCACCACGCTTTCGCCGGAGGCCGCCACATCGATCAACAGGTCGACGAGGTGATCCTCGAGAAGGTTGACCTCGTCGATGTACAGAAAACCGCGGTGCGCGCGTGCCAGCAGGCCGGGCTCGAACGCCTTGATGCCTTGCGTCAGTGCACGTTCGAGATCGAGTGCGCCGACGACGCGGTCCTCGGTCGCGCCGAGCGGCAGGTCGACGACCGGGACCGGCGCGAGGCGGCTCTTCGCCCGACCGCCGGCGATCAGCGCGGCGCACGCCTCGCAGTGCGCCGCGGCCGGCGCCGGATCGCAGCCGTAGCGGCAGCCGGCGACGACCTTCATCGGCGGCAACAGCGCGGCGAGCGCGCGCACGGCGGTCGACTTGCCGGTGCCGCGATCGCCGAAAACGAGCACGCCGCCGATCGCCGGATCGACCGCTGCGACCAGGATCGCGAGCTTCATCTCGTCCTGGCCGACGATGGCGGAAAAGGGAAACACCAAGGCAGCGCTCCGTACCCGAGTCGACGACTCGTCATTGACTGACTGTAAACACGCTTGACGCAACGTTGTGTCAAACTATTCTGACGGGTCCACCGGATCCAATCAAGGGACGTTGAAGGTCCACGCCCTTGGCTTTTCAACGGAGACTTCGATGACCCACCCCAACCGCCGCGCCTTCGTGCTGACGATCGTCGCCGCCAGTCCCTTCGCCGCATCCCTCGCGGCGGCCCAGGCCGCCGCGAAGCTCGAGGAGAACGACCCGCAGGCCGTCGCCTTGGGCTACAAGGCCGATTCGACCAAGGTCGACAAGGCGAAGTACCCGCAGCACGCGCCGACCCAGGTCTGCAGCGGCTGCAACTTCTACCAGGGCAAGCCGACCGACGCGATGGCCCCGTGCCAGATCTTCGCGAACAAGCAGGTGCCGGCCAAAGCCTGGTGCAGCGCCTACGTGAAGAAGGCCTGATTCAGCGCGGCGCACGCCGGCGGGCGCGCCGCTTCGGCGGGCTCGCCGGCGGCGCGCCGACGTGGCCGAGCTGGCGCAGGATCTGCTCCTGCGCGGCCTCGGTCAGGAACAGCCGAAATGCAGCGGCGACCTGCGGCAGCTGGCGCGAGGCCAGGTGGATTGCATACCAGTCGCGCTCGATCGGGTTGCCCGGCAATGGCAGCACCTGCAACACGCCGGCGTCGAGCTCGAGCACGCAGGTGTGCAGCGACAGGAAGGCGACGCCGAAGCCGGCCGCGCTCATCTGCTTGATCGCTTCGTTGCTCGACATCTCGGAGCCGATGCGCAACGGCACGCCGGCGTCCTTGAAGATGCGCTCGACCGTCGTCCGCGTGCCCGAGCCGCGCTCGCGGACCAGCAGGTGCATGCCGGCCAGCGCCTCGATCGACAACCGTGGGTCGTGCATCGACGGGTGATGGGGCGCGGCGAGAAACGCCATCGGGTGCTTCGCGAACGCGGTCGCGACCGTCTTCAGCTCGGCCGGCGGTCGGCCCATGATCGCCAGGTCGATGCCCTGCCCCGCCAGCAGCTTCACGATCTCGTCGCGATTGCCGACCTGCAGCTTCACCTTCACCTTCGGGTTCTGGTTCGCGAACGTGACGAGCAGCGGCGGCAGCAGGTATTCGGCCGTCGTCACCGCGCCGACGCGCAGCGTCCCCGCGAAGACGCCCTGCAGCTGCGCCATCTCGTCGCCGGCCTCGCGCCACAGCTCGAGGATGCGGCCGGCATACGACGCGAGCAGCTCCCCGGCCTCGGTGAGGCGGATGCCGCGTCCCGAGCGCTGCAGCAGCGGCGTGCGCGCCGAGTCCTCGAGTGCGCCGATCTGGATCGACACGGCCGGCTGCGTCAGGTGCAGCTCCTCGGCCGCGGCGGAGACGCTGCCGAGCCGCGCGACGGCGTGAAAAGTCGCGAGCTGGCGGAACGAGGCACTGCGCGTCAGGGGCATCGCGACATATTAGGAATCGCTGATGTCGATGTCAAAAGATTTAACTTATGCAAATCGTTCCGGGTGCCTAGAGTCGTGTCGGACGGACGCAACCGAAGGAGCACGCCTTGGGGCACATGAACGAAGTCAAGCAGGTCACCGACGCGAAGACGCGCTACTCGGCCGGCGTCTTGAAGTACGCGCAGATGGGCTACTGGGACGGCGACTACGTCCCGAAGGACACCGACCTGCTCGCGCTGTTCCGGATCACGCCGCAGGAGGGCGTCGACGCGATCGAGGCCGCCGCGGCGGTCGCCGGGGAGTCGAGCACTGCGACCTGGACCGTGGTCTGGACCGATCGCCTGACCGCCTGCGAGCTGTATCGCGCGAAGGCGTACCGCGTCGACGCGGTGCCCAATACCGGTCCCGGTACGCCGACGCCGCAGCAGTACTTCGCCTACATCGCCTACGACCTCGACCTGTTCGAGCCCGGCTCGATCGCGAACCTGACCGCGTCGATCATCGGCAACGTGTTCGGCTTCAAGGCCCTCAAGGCGCTGCGGCTCGAGGACATGCGCATTCCGGTCGCCTACCTGAAGACGTTCCAGGGTCCGGCCACCGGCATCGTGGTCGAGCGCGAGCGCCTCGACAAGTTCGGCCGCCCGCTGCTCGGCGCCACGACCAAGCCCAAGCTCGGTCTGTCGGGCCGCAACTACGGGCGAGTCGTCTACGAGGGCCTGAAGGGCGGGCTCGATTTCATGAAGGACGACGAGAACATCAACTCGCAACCCTTCATGCACTGGCGCGACCGCTTCCTGTACTGCATGGAAGCGGTGAACCGCGCGAGCGCGGCGAGGTCAAGGGCCACTACCTGAACGTCACCGCCGGCACGATGGAGGACATGTACGAGCGCGCCGAGTTCGCGAAGAGCCTCGGCAGCGCCATCATCATGATCGACCTGGTGATCGGCTACACGGCGATCCAGTCGATGGCGAAGTGGGCGCGGCGCAACGACATGATCCTGCACCTGCACCGCGCGGGCAATTCCACGTACTCGCGGCAGAAGAATCACGGCATGAACTTCCGGGTGATCTGCAAGTGGATGCGGATGGCGGGCGTCGACCACATCCATGCCGGCACCGTGGTCGGCAAGCTCGAGGGCGACCCGCTGATGATCCGCGGCTTCTACGACACGCTGCGCGAGTCGCGCGTCGAGCAGAACCTCGAACACGGCATCTTCTTCGACCAGGACTGGGCCTCGCTGCTGAAGGTGATGCCGGTCGCCTCCGGCGGCATCCATGCCGGGCAGATGCACCAGCTGATCCACTACCTCGGCGAGGACGTGGTGCTGCAGTTCGGCGGCGGCACGATCGGCCACCCGCAGGGCATCCAGGCCGGCGCGACCGCGAACCGCGTGGCGCTCGAGGCGATGATCATGGCCCGCAACGAGGGCCGCGACTACCTCGCCGAGGGCCCGCAGATCCTGGCCGACGCGGCGCGCTGGTGCACCCCGCTGAAGCAGGCGATCGACACCTGGGGCGACATCAGCTTCAACTACGAATCGACCGACACCGCCGACTTCGTCGCGACGCCGACGGTCGCGGCTTGACGAGGAGCACAGCACCGTGATGACCAACACCGGCAACCGCCTGACGCAGGGCCAGTTCTCGTACCTGCCCGACCTGACCGACGCGCAGATCACCAGGCAGGTCGACTACGCGCTCGAGCGTGGCTGGGCGGTCGGCGTCGAGTACACCGACGACCCGCACCCGCGCAACACGTACTGGGAGATGTATGGCAACCCGATGTTCGATCTGAAGGACGCGGCCGGCATCCTGATCGAGATCAATGCGTGCCGCAAGACGTTCTCGAGCCACTACGTGCGCGTCACCGCGTTCGACTCGACGCGCGGCTGGGAGACGCCGCGGATGAGCTTCATCGTCAACCGCCCCGCGAAGGAGCCGGGCTTCGGCCTCGCGCGCGAGGAAGGCGCCGGACGCCAGATCCACTACCGCATCAGCTCGTACGCGACCGATCGCCCCGAGGGCGAGCGTTACTGAACGCCGCGCCGCGCACAGGTTCGCCGATGGACGCTCCCGTGTCCTCTCCGAGGGCGATGCTCGAGGCCTCGGGCGCGCAGGAGGTGCTCGACCGGCTCGACGCCGAGCTGGTCGGTCTCGCGCCGGTCAAGGGCCGGATCCGCGACATCGCGGCGCTGCTGCTGATCGACAAGCTGCGCGCCGAGCAGGGGCTGCAGTCGACCCCGCCGTCGCTGCACATGTGCTTCACCGGCAACCCCGGCACCGGCAAGACCACCGTCGCGCTGCGCATGGCCGAGGTGCTGAAGCAGCTCGGCTACGTGCGAAAGGGACACCTCGTCGCGGTCACCCGCGACGACCTGGTCGGTCAGTTCATCGGCCACACCGCGCCGAAAACCCGCGAGGTGCTGAAGAAGGCGATGGGCGGCGTGCTGTTCATCGACGAGGCGTACTACCTGTACCGGCCGGAGAACGAGCGCGACTATGGCCAGGAGTCGATCGAGATCCTGCTGCAGGTGATGGAAAACCAGCGCGACGACCTGGTCGTGATCCTCGCCGGCTACAAGGACCGGATGGACACGTTCTTCGGCAGCAACCCCGGCATGGCGTCGCGGGTCGCGCACCACATCGACTTTCCCGACTATTCGGAGGCCGAGCTGATGCAGATCGCGCAGCTGATGCTCGGCGGCCTCAACTACACGTTCGATGCCGACGCCACCGGCGCGTTCGCGAAGTACGTGCACCTGCGCCGCGCGCAGCCGCACTTCGCCAACGCACGCTCGATCCGCAACGCGCTTGATCGCATCCGGCTTCGCCAGGCTACCCGCCTGTTCGCCGCGGACGGCGTGCTGACGCGCGAACAGCTGAGCACCTTGCAGGCCGAGGACATCCTGGCCAGTCGCGTCTTCAGCGCCGCAGAGGGAGGAACACCATGATCATCGAAGCCCTGATCTTCGACGTCGACGGGACGATGGCGGATACCGAGGAGGCGCACCGGGTCGCGTTCAACCTCGCGTTCGAGCGCTTCCGCCTCGGCTGGGACTGGCAGCCCGGCGAGTACCGCGAGCTCCTCAAGGTGGCCGGCGGCAAGGAGCGCATCGCCCACCACATCGACACGCTGCCCCTCGATGCAGGCGAACGGCGCCGCATGAAAGCGCTCGTGCCCGACGTGCACGCCGAGAAGACGCGGTTCTACAGCGCGTTCGTGAACGACGGCGCGGTGCCGCTGCGCGAAGGCGTCGGACGGCTCATCGACGAGGCGCGCAGCGCGGGCTGCCGGCTCGCGATCGCGAGCACGACGACGGCGATCAACATCGACAGGCTGCTCAAGGCCGCGCTCGGCACCTCCGGCAAGGCGATGTTCGATGTGATCGCCTGCGGCGACGAGGCCGAGGCGAAGAAGCCGGCGCCCGACATCTACCGGCATGCGCTGACGCGGCTCCAGATGCCGGCAGCCCGCGCCGTGGCCGTCGAGGACTCGCTCAACGGCTTGCGTTCGGCGACCGCAGCCGGTCTGTGGACGTTGATCACGCCGAATTTCTGGACCGAGGGGTCCGATTTCTCGGCCGCGCCGCTCGTCCTGCCGCGCCTCGGCGAGCCGGACCGCCCGCTGCCGGGCGAGCCGGGCGACCGCCTGCTGTCGGCCGCCTGGCTGACCTTCGACGAGCTGACGCAGCAGGTGGCGCGCCGTCCGCAGCGCGATGCCGGAACGCGCCGTCGGGAACCGGCATGAGCGCTACCGTGCGGCCGCCGCCAAAGGTCTGCGGCGTCATGGCCAGCGGGACCGGCTCTGGCTCGAGGAAGTCACCGTGAGCGCGAGCGTGCGCGTCGCGCCGAGCCTGCTGTCGGCCGACTTCGCACGCCTCGGCGACGAGGTGACGGCGGTCATCGCCGGCGGTGCCGACCTGATCCACTTCGATGTGATGGACAACCACTACGTGCCCAATCTGACCGTCGGCCCGGTGGTGTGCCGGGCGATCAAGTCGTACTGCACGAACGGCTCGGAAGCGGTCCCGATCGATGTCCATCTGATGGTCCGGCCCGTCGACGGATTGATCGCGATGTTCGCGCAGGCCGGTGCCGACATCGTCACCTTCCATCCGGAGGCAAGCGACCACGTCGACCGCAGTTTGCAGTTGATCCACTCGTTCGGCCTGCGTGCCGGGCTGGTGCTGAATCCGGCGACGCCGCTGCATTGCCTCGACCACGTGATGGACCGGCTCGACATGATCCTGCTGATGTCGGTCAATCCGGGCTTCGGCGGTCAGAGCTTCATCGAGGCGACCTTGCCGAAGATCGAGGCGGTGCGCCGCCGCATCGATGCGACGGGCCGCGACATCTGGCTCGAGGTCGACGGCGGCGTCAAGGCCGACAACGCCGAGCGCATCGGCAGTGCGGGCGCCGACACGCTGGTCGTCGGCTCGGCGATCTTCAACGGCGGTCACTACCAGCAGGCGATCCACGCGATCCGGACGCAAGCCGCGGCCGGTCGTCATGCGCGGGTGACCTTGCAATGAAGCCAGCCACCCTCGACGCCGCGGCGATGCGGCGCGGCGAAGACGGCGTGGCACGGTCCACCGGGGCGATCGACCTGAGCCGCATCCGCGCCATCGCCTTCGACCTCGACGGCACGCTCGTCGACAGCGCGCCCGACATCGCCGCAGCGCTCGGCTTCGCGCTGGCCGGCGCAGGGCTGCGCCGGTATGACGTCGCCGCGGTGCGAGCCTGGATCGGCGACGGACCCGACGTACTGATCGGCCGCGCGCTCGCCGACCAGGGCCTGGGCGAGTCGACCGACGAATTGCGCAGCCAGTTGCGCCGCGACTTCGACGCCGCGACCCTGGCCGCGCCGCTCGCTCATGGCGCCGTCTTTCCGGGCATCGCCGATCTGCTGGAGCGCATCCACGCACGCCTGCCGACGCTGGTCGTCACGAACAAGCCGACCCGCCTCGCCGAAGCGGTCGTCACGGCGGCCGGCCTGCGCGCTCATCTCGACAGCGTGCTCGGCGCCGATCGGGCCGACCTGCGCAAGCCGGCGCCCGCGCTGCTGCTCGAGGCGGCACGGCAAGCCGGCGTCGACTGCAGCGCGCTGCTGATGGTCGGCGACAGCAACGCCGATCTGCTGTGCGCCCGTGCGGCCGGCTGTCCGGCTGCGCTGGTCGCCTGGGGCTACGGCGGCACCGTGCTGCCGGACGTTGTCGAGCCCTGGCACATCGAGCGCCCCGGCGATCTGCTGGATGCGCTCGGCAACGCGCCGCCGAGCCGTCAAATCCACCTTGCCGCGGTCGGCGCCGACACCCGGAGCCCCCGATGCTGACCGGCGGCAAGGCGACGTTGACGCAGTTCCTGATCGAGGAACGGCGCCGCCAACCGGGCGCCACCGGCGTGCTGAACGCGCTGATCACCGACATCTCGGTCGCCTGCAAGGCGATCTCGCGCAAGGTCGCGCACGGCGCGCTCGGCGACGTGCTCGGCGACGCCGGCACCGACAACGTGCAGGGCGAAAAGCAGAAGCGCCTCGATGTGATCAGCAACGAGATCTTCCTGCGCGCGACCGAATGGGGCGGCCATCTCGCCGGCCTGGTGTCGGAAGAGCTCGAGCGGGTCTACACGCTGCCGCCGCAGTACGTGCGCGGCAAGTACCTGCTGCTGTTCGACCCACTGGACGGCTCGTCGAACATCGATGTCAACGTCGCGGTCGGCAGCATCTTCTCGATCGTTCAGGCCGCCCGCCCCGGCGAGGATGCGAAAGCGGCCGATTTCCTGCTGCCCGGGACGCGCCAGGTCTGCGCCGGCTATGCGATCTACGGGCCGTCGACCATGCTGGTGCTGACGCTCGGTCACGGCACGCATGCGTTCACGCTCGAGCCGATGCTCGGCGAATGGATCCTGAGCCACCCGAACCTGCAGATCCCGCCGAAGACCCGCGAGTTCGCGATCAACGCGTCGAACAGCCGGTTCTGGGAGCCGGCCGTCAAGCGCTATGTCGACGAATGCCTGGCCGGCGCGCCAGGCCCGCGCGGCGACGACTTCAACATGCGCTGGATCGCCTCGCTGGTCGCCGAGACCCATCGCATCCTGATGCGCGGCGGCGTCTTCCTGTACCCGCGCGACACCAAGGACCCGAGCCGGCCCGGCCGGCTGCGCCTGCTCTACGAGGCCAACCCGATCGCGCTGCTGGTCGAGCAGGCCGGCGGGCGCGCGAGCAGCGGGCGCCAGCGCCTGCTCGAGGTGCAGCCCGAGCTGATCCACGAGCGCATCGGCTTCGTCTTCGGCTCGTCCGACGAAGTCGACCGGATCGAGCGCTATCACCACGAAGAACCGGCCGACAGCTACACCTCGCCGCTGTTCGGCCGGCGCGGCCTGTTCGCGCAGGTCGACTGACCGACCTGCTCCGGAGTTTCGATGTCCATCAAGCACCCGATCATTGCGATCACCGGTTCCTCCGGAGCCGGCACCACGTCGGTGACGCGCACGTTCGAGAACATCTTCCGGCGCGAGGCGGTGAGCGCGGCGATCGTCGAGGGCGACAGCTTCCACCGCTACGACCGCCAGGCCATGAAGGTCGCGATGGCGGAAGCCGAGGCGCGCGGCAACCGCCACTTCAGCCACTTCGGTGTCGAGGCGAACCTGTTTGCCGAGCTCGAAGCGCTGTTCGGCGACTACGGCGAGAGCGGAACCGGGCAATCGCGCAAGTACCTGCACAACGACGAGGAAGCGGCGCCCTTCGGCCAGGCGCCGGGCACGTTCACGGCGTGGGGCGCGCTAGCGCCGAGCGAGCTGCTTTTCTACGAGGGCCTGCACGGCGGGGTGAAGACCGACGCGGTCGATATCGCCGGGCTGGTCGACCTGCTGATCGGCGTCGTGCCGGTCATCAACCTCGAGTGGATCCAGAAGCTGCACCGCGACAAGAACACGCGCGGCTATTCGACCGAGGCCGTGACCGACGTGATCCTGCGCCGCATGCACGAGTACGTCCACTACATCTGCCCGCAGTTCGTCCGCACGCACATCAACTTCCAGCGCGTGCCGGTGGTCGACACGTCGGACCCGTTCGTCGCGCGCACGATTCCGACGGCGGACGAAAGTCTGGTCGTGATCCGCTTCGCGAACCCGAAGGGCATCGACTTCCCGTACCTGCTCAGCATGCTGCACGATTCGTTCATGTCGCGTGCCAACACGCTGGTGATGCCGGGCGGCAAGATGGAGCTCGCGATGCAGCTCATCTTCACGCCGATGATCATGCGGCTGGTCGAGCGCCGCAGCAAGGCGCTGGCCCGCTGAGTGCGCGCTCGAGCGAAGCGCCGGCTCAGGAGCTGGCGCCGACGCGTGGCGCCGTGCTCGATTCGCTCGCCGGTGCCTGCGCGTTCATCGGACAGCGCAGGAACAGACGCGACAGCGTCTGGGCCAGCGCGTCGCGATCGGACCCTTCGGTGCCTTGCAGCCCGGCCATCGGACCGTGCAGCATCTTCTGCGTGAGCCCGCGCGACATCGTCTCGAGCACCGTGTCGATGTCCTCGCCGCGCGCCAGCAGCTTGCGCGCACGCTGGAGCTCGGCGGCGCGCCAGCGTTCGGCCTGACCCTGAAGGGCCTGGATCAGCGGCACGCTCTGGCGCGTATCGAGCCAGCGCGCGAAGTCCTTCACGCCGGCTTCGATGATGGTCTCGGCCTGCGTGACGGCGGCCAGCCGCTTGTCGCTGCCGGCCTGGACCAGCTGCGCCAGATCGTCGATCGTGTAGAGGTAGATGTCCTGCAGCTCGGCGACCTCCGGTTCGATGTCGCGCGGCACCGCGAGATCGACCATCAGGATCGGACGGCGCCGGCGCGCCTTCAGCGCGCGCTCGACCGCACCGAGCCCGATGATCGGCACTGCGCTGGCGGTGCATGAGACGACGAGGTCGAACTCGGCCAGGCGTGCCAGCGCGGCCGGCAGGCCGATCGCTTCGGCGCCGACCTGGCGCGCGAGCGCCTCGCCGCGCTCGAGGCTGCGGTTCGCAATCGTCAGCTGGCGCGGCCCGCGGGCCGCCAGGTGCGCGAGGGTCGGCGCCGCCATCTCGCCGGCGCCGAGAAACAGCACGCGCAGCTCGGCGAAGTCCTCGAACAAGTTGCCCGCCAGGCGCACGATCGCGGCGGCGAGGCTGACCGTGTGCATGCCGATCTCGGTGCCGGCCCGCACTTCCTTGGCGACCGCGAACGAGCGCTGGAACAGATGGTTCAGGGTGCTGCCGAGGGTGCCGGCCGCATCGGCCTCGCGCACTGCCAGCTTCATCTGGCCGAGGATCTGGGTCTCGCCGATGACCATCGAGGCGAGCCCGCTGGCGAGCCGGAACGCGTGACGCGCGGCGCCGTCGTCCTCGAGCACGAAGAAGTGCGGCTGCAGCGTGTCGGCGGCCACGCTGCCGCTCTGCGCCAGCCAGTCGATTGCGCGGCCGGCGACCTCGCGCGGCGGCTCGCCGTCGGTGCCGACATACAGCTCGGTGCGATTGCAGGTCGAGACGATCGCGACTTCGGCGCTGCGCTGCATCCAGCCGCGCAGGGCGCGCAACGCCGGCGCGAGCTCATGCCCGGGGAAGGCGAAGCGGGCACGCAGGTCGAGCGGCGCGGTCGTGTGATCGAGCCCGAGGGCGAGCACGCTCATCGGCAGGCCCCTTCGTGTGGCGCGACGGCGTCGCTCCGCTGCGGCAAGTCACCGGTGCGGCTGGGCGTGTTCATGCGGTCACTTCCGTGGGCGTCGAGGCGGCGCTGCCGGCGCGACGCCAGCGCATGCTCAGATCGACGGCGTGCGCCGCGCCCGCCGCCAGCAGGCAGAGCGCGACCGCGAGCGGACCGGCGCCGGCTGCGAGGCAGCGCAGTGCGAGCATCAGGCACAGGCCCGAGAGCAGGTTGACGACGAAGTCGCGCGCCGCCACGCCGCGGCCGGTGAGCTGGCGCACAAGCAGCAGCAGCGCACATTCGAGCACCGTGAAGAGGATCACCGCGTCGACGAGGCGAACGATGTCGAAGTGCATGTCCATGGAAGACCTCGCAGGCGCCTTGGTCGTGGTTCACGCCGAGCCGAACGGCCCGTTCAGCCGCACCGTCTGCCAGTTCAGCAAGGCGGCGATCGCGACCCAGATCAGGTAGGGCACGAGCAGCCACGCGGCGAGCGTCGCAACGCGCCGCAACGACAGGATCAGCGCGAGCACCGACAGCCACAGGACCGGCACCTCGATCAGGGACCAGTCGGGCCGGTGCAGGCGAAAGTACAGCAGGCTCCAGAACACGTTCAGGAAGCCGTTCAGCGCAAACAGCATCACCAGCTGCTCGCGCGCCGAGCGCGAGGGCGCCTGACGCCAGCCGATCACGCCGGCAGCGGCGGCGAGCGCGAAGATCGCAGTCCAGATCGGCCCGAACAGCAAGTCCGGCGGTTTCCACGCCGGCTGCCGAAGGTTCTGGTACCACGGGCCGAGATCGGTCATCAGCGCGCCCAGCACCGCGACGAAGAGCGCTGCGCCCGCGGCGATCGCGATCGGCTGCCAGCGGCCGCTGCGCATCGTCATACACGGGCGACGCCGACAAGATGGGCGAGGTCCTTGAAGAAGATGCGCACATGCGCCATCGGCTTCTTGCGCACCAGCTCCTTGTTCATGTACGACTCGAACGTCAGCTGCTGGACGTCGCGGTCCTTGCAGATGCTGACGAAACGCTCGCGCCGGCGGTCGCTCGAGTACCAGAAGCGCTGCATCACGCCGAGGACCCAGAAGACGCGGCCGTGCGCCTTCATGAAGCGCTTACGGGCGAGCGCAAGGGCGCGCGCATCGCCGGTTGCGAGAAACGTCTCGATCGCCTCGGCGGCGAAGCGTCCACCCGCCATCGCGTAGTAGATGCCCTCGCCCGAAGCCGGCGCGACGACGCCGGCCGCATCGCCGGCCAGCACGACGCCATGGCCGTCGTCCCAGCGCGGCAGCGGCTGCATCGGAATCGGCGCGCCCTCGCGGCGCAGGGTTTCGGCGTGCGCGAGCCCGGCAGCTTGGCGCAGACCGCCGACGGCGCCGCGCAGCGAGAAGCCCTTGTCGGCGCTGCCGGTGCCGACGCTCAGCGTGTCGCCGTGCGGAAAGACCCAGCCGTAGAAGTCGGGCGACAGCGTGCCGCGGTAGTAGACGTCGCAGCGCGTGCCGTCGTAGCCGGCCGGCGGCGTTGCCGGAGTGCGCAGGATCTCGTGGTACGCGAAGACGTATTTGGTGCGCTCGGCGCCGGGCACGGTCTGACGGGCGACCTCGGAACGCGCGCCGTCCGCGCCGATGATGCTGCGTGCCCGCACACTCGCCGGCGTGCGCGCAAGACGGTCGTTCGCCGAGCGCTCGGTGAAGTGGACGATGCTGATGCCATCGGCGCCGCGCTCGATGCGCTCGAACGTGCCCGTGCGCCGCTCGGCACCGCCCTGCGCGGCGCGCTCGCGCAGCCACTCGTCGAAGGCATCGCGATCGACCATCCCGACGAAGCCGTTGTCGATCGGGATGTCGACCCGCACGTCCTTCGGCGAGACCATGCGCGCCGCGGTTGCGCGCGCGACCAGCAGCGCATCGGGGATCGCGAAGTCCTTGATCAGGCGCGGCGGAATCGCGCCGCCGCACGGCTTGGTGCGGCCTGCACGATCGAGCAACAGCACCGAGTGGCCCGACCGCGCCAGGTCGTTCGCGGCGGTTGCACCGGCGGGGCCGCCGCCGATCACGACGACGTCGTAGGTGAAGCTCGAGGTGGTCAGCGTCATGCGGCCTGCCCGTGTGCGAATCGACGATCAGTGGCGCTTGCGGCCGGTCGCACTGCCGCTTCGCTCGAGCGACCTTCGAGCCGCGCAGCCAGCGCTGCAGCGACGACGAAGAGCGCGGCTTCGAAAGCAAAGACGGTCGCGTAGGCGATGCCGGGAGAGCCGATCAGCCAGCGCGCCAGATCGCTCGCCGCCGTGCCGACCAGGCCGCCGAGACCGAACGCGACCGCCTGGGCGGCGCCCCAGAGGCCCATACGCACGCCCTCGCGCGCATGCCGGCCCTCGTTGGCGAGCCGCATCATCGAGCCGATGGCAGCGATCGAGAAGGCGCCGTTGGCGGCGCCGAGCGCGAACACGGTCGCCTTGAACGGCCAGGCGGGACCGACGAAGCCGGCGAACGCCAGGCCGAGCAGCATCGCGGCGGAGAGCAGGCAACCGCCGACCTGCCAGGCTCGCAACGAGCCGAACCGACCGCCGCCGGCGCCGCGGCCGGCGAGTGCCGCGGCCAGCATGCCGAGCAGCACGCCGCCGTGCTGCACGCCGGACAGGCTGGTCGATTGGCCGGGCGTATAGCCGAACACCGTGCCCGCGAACGGCTCGAGGATCAGGTCCTGCGCGCTGTAGGCCAGCATCGAGATGAACACGAAGATCGTGAAGCGGCGCGCCACAGGTTCGTCCCAGACCTGGGCCAGCGCCACACGGAATGTCGGCTTCGATGCGGGCATCGATGTGGCAAGGCGCGTCGATGATCGGACCGCGGCCGCCGAGCCGGCCTCGGTCGAATCACCCGCCGCATCGGCCGCCACCGTCGGCGACGTCCCCTCGAGCCGATAAGTCGCCAGCAGCGTCACCCCGAGCGCGATCAGCGCGACGCCAGCCATCACGACGACAAGGCGGAGCGGCGTGTACGGATCGAGCAGCTTGCCGGCGAGGCCCGCGGTCAGCGCGAAGCCGGCGATCATCATCAGCCAGACGACGGTCGCCGCGGCGGCACGACGGGACGGCTCGACGCGCTTGGCGAGCAGCACCAGCAGCGAGGTCCCGCTCGCACTGACGCCGATGCCGATCAGGCCGAACGCGAGGACGGCGAGCGCGATGCCGGCGGCGCGATCGCTGCCCATCCACGCGGTGGCGAGCGCGGCCAGCACGCCGCCGCACGCGAGCACCGCCATGCCGCCGACGATCCACGGCGTTCGGCGCCCACCGACATCGGAGCCGTGGCCCATGCGCGGCCGCACGACCTGGACCAGGTAGTGCATCGCCACCAGCAGGCCCGGCAGCAGCGCCGGCAACGCGAGCTCGACCACCATGACCCGGTTCAGGGTCGAAGTCGTCATCACGACGACCGCACCGAGCGAGGCCTGCACCAGACCGAGCCGGACCACCTTCGACCAGCCGAATGCAGCGCTCATCGAAGGCTTCCCGCCGAGCGCAGCGCGAAGGCGCTGACCATCATGCCGATCACGAACAGCGGCACGCCGAAGCCGCTGTACTCGATCGCGCGCTGGCTCGGCGCCTGCAGGAAGCGGTCCATCAGGATCAGCTGCAGTGCGATCAGCCCGCCGATCGTCAGCGCATGCACCGGCCGCTGCCAGTGGATCAGCAGCAGCACCACGACCAGCTGCGGCAGCGCCATGATCCAGCAGGCAGCGCGTGCCGCACCCTGCACGCCGAGGCGCACCGGCAGCGAGCCGATGCCCATGCGCCGATCGCCCTCGACCGCCTTGAAGTCGTTCAGGGTCATGATGCCGTGGGCGCCGGCGCTGTACAGCGCGGCGAGCGCAAGCGAGCGTGCCTGCGGCATCGCGCCGCCCGCCATCACCGCCGCGCCGGTGGTCCAAGCCAGCCCTTCATAGCAGAGCCCGCAGGCCGCGTTGCCCCACCAGCCGTTGCGCTTCAGCCTCAGCGGCGGCGCGCTGTAGGCCCAGGCGAGCAGCAAGCCGATCACGGCGGCGCCGAACCCCCACGGCCCGAGGAACGCGGCAACGAGCAGCGACAGCCCCGTCCAGAAGATCGCGATGCCAAGACCCCAGCGGCCCGGAATGCGCCCGGACGGAATCGGGCGCTGCGGTTCGTTGATCGCATCGACGTGGCGATCGAACCAGTCATTGACGGCCTGGCTGCAGGCGCACACCATCGGCCCGGCAAGGATCAGCCCGACGACGATGATGGGCCAACGTCCTTCGGTCGCGACCGCCGAGGCGACGACGCCGCAGGCAAACGCCCACATCGGCGGGAACCAGGTGATCGGCTTGAGCAGTTCCGCGATTGCCGAAAGTGCTGGGCGTGGCATGTCAAGATATTGCACTTGACACTATTGAACGTCAACCTGGATTTACACCAAAGCGCTCCTCAACGCATGCCGCCGAGAAGAACCCGACCCGACAGGGCCCTCGGACCGAGCGGCCTATTCCTCGCCGGGAATCGGCGTCAGATCGCCCACGTTGAAGCGGCGCAGCTTCACATAGAGGCTCTGCCGCGACAGGCCGAGCATCTCGGCGGCCGATGCGCGGTTGTCGTGCGTCAGCTCGAGCGCCGCCTCGATGCAGAGCTGCTCGATCAGGTCGGTCGTGTCGCGCACGATGTCCTTCAACGGCATGCGGCCGACCAGCTCGGTCATCTGGCCGACCGAGCGCGGCATCTCGCGGCCGCCGCCGGCGGTCAGCGCCTCGCCGGTCAGGCGGCGGCTGACGTCCCGGATCGTGAAGCCGAGGCAGGGCCGTTCGCCTTCGGTCACCGCGACGCCCGAGATCTCGACCTCGGTCGAGGCGCCGTATTCGCCGCGCATCACGGTCGCGAACAGCCGCACCGATCCGCGCTGCTTCAGGTTGGTGATCAGCACGTTCATGTCGACACCCGTGCGGCCCAGCCACTTCTCGAGCGACTGGCCGCGCACCTGCTCTTCGTGGGCGAGCTGCGCCAGGTCGATGAAGGTGCGGTTCGCGGTCAGGATGACGCCGTCGGGATCGGTCACGACGAAGGCGTCGGGTGCGTTGTCGATCAGCCTCAGCAATGCGCTCTGTCCGCTGCTCTCGAGCGACTTGTGGGGCGCATCGGCGAGCGAGACCCGGACCAGCAGGTGCGCCGACTTCTCCTGCCGGAACAGCGACGCCGAGACGCGCAGGTTGTCGGTTTGACCGGTCCGACGCGCCGTGACCGTCTCGTTGTGGCCGGTCGTGCGGACGCGCTCGAACATCGGTCCGACGCCGGACGTCGGCCGGGCATCACGCGCCGGCTCGAACACATCGGCCAGCATCCAGCCCGGGCGCAGCGCCTCGGCGCCGAACAGCGCATGGGCCGCCGGATTCGCCTCTTCGAGCTTGCCCGTGGCCGCATCGAGGATCAGCACCGCTTCCGACGAAACCTGGAACAGCGAGCGATAACGCGTCTCCATGTGGCGCAGCCGCCAGTAGTCGCGCTCCATCGCCTGCTGGGCACCGACCAGGCGCTGCTGCAAGGCCGCGTTCGCGCGCAAGTCGCGGCCGAAGACGACCGAGCGGCCGATCGGCTGGTTGCCCTTGCTGCCTTTCGGCAACGCGATCGCCGCATACGACAGCGGCAGGTCCGGGCCGCCGGGCGACGGGTGGTTGATGTGACGCCAGCGCAGCGCGGCATTCGCCTTGGTGTCGCGCAGCAGCGCCTCGACCTTCGGGCGGCTCTCGATCGTCACGGTGTCGGCCCAGGCCTTGCCGAGCCAGTCGTAGTAGCCCTCGCGGAGGAGCTCTTCGCTGCCGAACGCGAGGTCGCGAATCACGCCCTGAGCGTCGATCACGAGGGCGACGTCGGCCGCAGCGGCAATCATCCGGCCCGCCACTTCGGCACTCATGTCACCCAGCGATTTCGCCGGCGATTCGAACTCTCTCATGCCCCCTGCTTTCCGGCCTGCACTGCCATGGCGTTGTCGATTCGGCGCGGCCGGCGTCCGCGCCAGGTCGACATCAACCGTGCATGTCGCGCTGACCCCGGAAGCCGGAAATGAGACGCTCCGCCAGCACCGGCGCCTCGCGGCCGTCGATTGTCATCGCATCTGCGCCGAGCCTCGCCACCCAATCCGGGTGCTCGATGAACATCGGCCCTCCGACGAGGATGACTAGATCGCGGTTGCAAGTCGCATGCCGGACTGCCGCGATCGTGTCGGTCAGGCCGCGCAGGTGAACCTCGGCACCCATCGAGAAGCCGATCGCATCGAACCACTCGGCGCCGACCATCGACGCCGCATCGGCACCGGTCGCCCAGGCTCCGCCGGTCACGTCCCAGCCGGCCAGGCGGAAGAATTCGGCGACCATGACGAGGCCGAAGGTGTGCTGCTCGCCAGGGCTCGGCAGCAACAGCGCGCGGCGGCCGTGCAACGGATGGTCGACGCTGCGGCCGAGTGCCGGGCTCAGCTCGCGCAACACCCGTTGCAGCCGGCCGAGTCCGACGGTGACGTCGGTGAAGCTGCACAGATCGTCGGTCCAGAGCTCGCCGAGGTAGCGCGCCGTCGGCGCCAGCAGCTCCATGTAGATCTTCTCGACGGAGTCGACGCGGCTGCGCCAGAGCTCGACTGCCGCGAAGGCGACGTCCTCCTCGTGCGACAGCACCAATCGCGCGAACTGGCGAACGTCTTCGGGCCCGATCGAGTGCACCGTTCCGCTCGAGCGCGCCATCGGCGCGGCGTGGGCCCGATGCGCGAGCATCAGGCGCGGAATGATCTCCTGCTCGATCGTGCGGGCGAGCTGCGACATCTGCATGTCGTTCGCCGCCTCGCCGACGGCATAACCAGCCATGTCGCACTCGGGAGGGGGCTGGGAACCGTTTGATCGCTCCTCCCGCAGCCCCTGTTCACGCGGCACGCTCTCCATCGACGTCTCCTCGCCCCTCACCGCAGTGGCGTCCTGCCACGAGCTGGATCCTGTCGGCCTGTGACCGCCGCATCGTCGAATCCACTGCCTCGAAACGCGACTCTCGAAAGTGACAACTGTCGGGAGGCGTGCCTGAGTTCTACAACCCGCTTTCACAGCCGTCAATCCGTAGCGTTCCATCGTCGATACACGCTCTCTGCTGCGTGCACCGAACCGCCCATGGAAGGCCAATATAGTGTCATCTATTGTTTACGTCTAGTCTGATTGACAGATGATGGCGGCGACGCTAGATTCACTGCACACCCGCGAGCAAACCCAGACATGTCGATGCGAAAGGAAGGATCTTCGGGAGTCGCCGCCCGGCCCCTCTACACGGCCGACGAGCGCAAGCGGCGCGACGACACGCCGTGGACGTTGGTGCAGGGAATCCTCGCGCCGATCCAGTTCCTGGTCTTCCTGGTCAGCCTCGCGCTCGTGCTGCGCTATCTCGCAACGGGTGCCGGTCACGACGCCGCCACGATCTCGGTGGTGGTCAAGACGCTGACGCTCTACGCGATCATGGTCACCGGGTCGATCTGGGAGAAGGTCGTCTTCGGCCGCTACCTGTTCGCGCCCGCGTTCTACTGGGAAGACGTGTTCAGCATGCTGGTGCTGGCACTGCACACCGCCTACCTCGTGGTGCTCGCGTTCGGTTGGCTCGAGCCGCGCCAGCAGATGCTGCTGGCCCTCGCCGCCTACGCCACCTACGCGATCAACGCGACCCAGTTTCTGCTGAAGCTGCGGGCGGCCCGGCTCGATGCGGCGCGCGCCGCACCGGCGGTCGACCACGCGAGGTGGGCTGCGTGAGCGTCGTCGCTCGTCTGCGCCGAAGCTGCTCTGCGCCGGCGTCGCAGGGCGGCGCACGAAGGACAAGGGCCGTTCGATGAGCCCGGTGATCCCGATCTCCGCCGCCTCCGCCGGCAACGGCTGCAGCGATGCGCCGGTGCTGCGCGAACGCGGCCAGCGCGAGGTGTTCTGCGGGCTCACCGGCATCATCTGGCTGCACCGCCGGATCCAGGACGCGTTTTTCCTGGTCGTCGGCTCGCGCACCTGCGCGCACCTGATCCAGTCGGCGGCCGGTGTGATGATCTTTGCCGAGCCGCGCTTCGCCACCGCGATCATCGACGAGCGCGATCTCGCCGGGCTGGCCGACGTCAACACCGAGCTCGACCGTGTCGTCACGCGCCTCCTCGAGCGCCGTCCGGAGATCAAGCTGCTGTTCCTGGTCGGCTCGTGCCCGTCCGAGGTCATCAAGCTCGACCTGTCGCGCGCCGCCGCGCGGTTGGCGTCGCGCTTCATGCCGGACGTGCGGGTGCTTAGCTATTCGGGCAGCGGCATCGAGACCACGTTCACGCAGGGCGAGGACGCGTGCCTGGCATCGTGGGTGCCGCAGTTGCCGGCCGAAGCAACTGCCGATGGGCCGTCGCTGATGATCGTCGGCTCGCTGGCCGACGTGGTCGAGGACCAGTTCGCCCGCCTGTTCGACCAGCTCGGCATCACGTCGGTGCGCTTCTTCCCGCCGCGCCGCGCCGATGACCTGCCTGCGGTCGGTCCGCAGACGCGCTTCCTGCTGGCCCAGCCGTTCCTGGCCGACACCGCACGCGCGCTCGAAGCGCGCGGCGCGGTCCGCATCGGCGCTCCGTTCCCGCTCGGCGAAGAAGGCACGACGCGATGGCTGCAGGCCGCGGCGTCGGCGTTCGGCATCGACGCCGACCGCTTCGAGCGGGTCACGGCCCCGGGCCGCGAACGGGCGCGTGCATCGCTGCTGAGGCAGCGCGCCGCACTTGCCGGCAAGAGCGTCTTCTTCTTCCCCGATTCGCAGCTCGAGATCCCGATCGCACGCTTCCTGTCGCGCGAGCTCGGCATGCGGCTGACGGAGGTCGGCACGCCCTACCTGCATCGCCAGCATCTGGCCGACGAGCTCGCGCTGCTGCCCGAAGGCACGGTGCTGAGCGAAGGCCAGCATGTCGAGCGCCAGCTCGACCGCTGCCGCGCGGCGCAGCCCGACATCGCAGTGTGCGGCCTCGGCCTCGCCAATCCGCTCGAGGCCGAAGGGATGACGACCAAGTGGTCGATCGAGCTGGTCTTCACGCCGATCCAGGGCTACGACCAGGCCGGTGATCTGGCCGGGCTGTTCGCGCGGCCGCTGCAGCGCCGGCTGAAGCTGGTCGCCTGACGACGTGACTGCCTGACGCACGGAACCGCCGCGATGCAACTGACGCTCTGGACCTACGAAGGACCGCCCCATGTCGGCGCGATGCGCATCGCCACCGCGCTCGAGGACGTGCACTACGTGCTCCACGCGCCGCAAGGCGACACCTACGCCGACCTGCTGTTCACGATGATCGAGCGGCTGCCGAAGCGCCCGCCGGTCACCTACACCACGTTCCAGGCCCGCGACCTCGGCGGCGACACCGCCCAGCTGTTCCAGAACGCGGTTTGCGAGGCGTATGCGCGCTTCCAGCCGAAAGCGCTGCTGGTCGGCGCATCGTGCACCGCCGAGCTGATCCAGGACGATCCGGGCGGTCTCGCCAAGGCGCTCGACCTGCCGGTACCGGTGGTCGCGCTCGAGCTGCCGTCGTACCAGCGCAAGGAGAACTGGGGCGCATCGGAAACGCTGTACCAGCTGGTGCGCGCACTTGCCGGCCCGAATGCGCCGGCACCCGGGACGGCGCGACCGCCGCGCCCCACGGGCCAGCGCCCGCGCTGCAACCTGCTCGGGCCGACCGCGCTCGGCTTTCGCCATCGCGACGACGTCCGCGAGATCCGCACGCTGCTCGACCGCATCGGCATCGACGTCCACGTGGTCGCGCCACAGGGCGCAACCGCTGCCGACCTGGCCCGCCTGGGCGAGGCCGACTTCAACGTCGTGCTGTACCCGGAAGTCGCCGCCCTCACCGCGACCTGGCTGAAGCGCACGTTCGGCCAGCCGTCGACGCGGACGATCCCGATCGGCAGCGGCGCGACGCGCGACTTCATCGCCGAGGTCGCACAGCTCGCAGGGCTCGACCCCGCCGCGGCGCTCGCCAGCACCGACGACCGCGCGCGCTGGTACGCACGCTCGGTCGATTCGACCTACCTGACCGGCAAGCGCGTCTTCGTGTTCGGCGACGCGACTCATGCGATCGCGGCGGCGCGGGTCGCCTCGTCCGAGCTCGGCTTCGAGGTCGTCGGACTCGGCACCTACAGCCGGGAATTCGCACGCGACGTGCGCGAGGCGGCCGGGCTCTACGGCATCGAGGCACTGATCACCGACGACTATCTCGAGGTCGAGGCCAAGGTCGCCGAGCTGCAGCCGGAGCTCGTGCTCGGCACCCAGATGGAGCGCCACATCGCCAAGCGCCTCGGCGTGCCGTGCGCGGTGATCTCGGCCCCCGTCCACGTGCAGGACTTTCCGGCCCGCTACGCGCCGCAGATGGGATTCGAAGGTGCCAACGTGCTGTTCGACACCTGGGTCCATCCGCTGATGATGGGACTCGAGGAACACCTGATCGGCATGTTCCGCGGCGACGTCGAATTCCACGAAGACGCTGCCCCGTCGCACCTCGGCGCCAGCCGGCCGCGTGAAAGCGCGGCAGCCGCGCCGGCCGCTCCCGATGCGCGGGTCGCCGACGGTGCCAACGCGGCGGCGGTGCCTGAAGCAATCGAATCGACGACCCCAATCGGCTCGACATCTGCGCACGTCGCAACCGCCGCACCGGCATCGTCCACCGCCTCGATGACCTCTTCCCCGCTGGCGGCCAGCGGCGCACCCATCGTCGTGACGCCGTGGGATCCCGAGGCGGAACGCGAGCTGCGCAAGATCCCGTTCTTCGTGCGCGGCAAGGCCCGTCGCAACACCGAACGCTATGCGCTCGACCGGCATGTGCCGCTGATCACGCTGGAGACGCTCTACGATGCCAAAGCGCACTTCAGCCGATAGCTCCGCGTCGCCGCGCGCGGTGACCGTCCACCCGACGGTCCGCGTCGTCATCGTGACGATGGACAGCCATCTCGCGAGCGCCGCCGAACGCGCGCACCGCACGCTCGCCCGCACGATGCCGGGCCTCCGGCTGGCCGTGCACGCCGCGGCCGAATGGGGCGGCGAAAGCGCTGCGCTCGAGCGCTGTGTCAGCGACATCGCGCAGGGCGACATCGTGATCGCGACGATGCTTTTCATGGAAGAGCACTTCCTGCCGGTGCTGCCCGCGCTGCAGGCGCGTCGCGACAACTGTGATGCGATGGTCTGCGCGATGTCGGCGGGCGAGGTGATGAAGCTGACCCGGATGGGCCGTTTCAGCATGGATGCGGCGCCGAGCGGACCGCTCGGCCTGTTGAAGCGTCTTCGAGGCAAGCCCGAGGCCAACAGCGACGAATCCGGCGTGCGCGCAACCGCGGGCGCGCGCCAGATGCGCATGCTGCGCCGGCTGCCGAAGATCCTGCGCTTCATCCCGGGCACCGCGCAGGACGTGCGGGCCTATTTCCTGACCTTGCAGTACTGGCTCGCCGGTTCCGAGGCGAACGTCGCAAGCATGGTGCAGTTCCTCGTCGATCGCTACGCCGACGGCCCGCGCAAGGCCCTGCGCGGCCTCGCCAAGCCGACGCCGCCGCTCGACTACCCGGAAGTCGGCGTCTACCACCCGCGCATGCCGGCGCGCATGTCGACGCAGGCGCGCGACCTGCCGCGCGTCGCGACGAGCGGCAAGCGCGGCACGGTCGGCCTGCTGCTGATGCGCTCGTACCTGCTCGCCGGCAACACCGACCATTACGACGGCGTCATCACCGCGATGGAAGCACGCGGCCTGCGCGTCGTGCCGGCGTTCGCGACCGGGCTCGACGCGCGGCCCGCGATCGAGGCCCACTTCATCGCCGACGGGCAGACCTGCGTCGACGCGCTGGTCTCGTTGACCGGCTTCTCGCTGGTCGGCGGGCCGGCCTACAACGACGCGCGCGCCGCCGAGGACATCCTGGCCCGCCTCGACGTGCCGTACCTCGCCGTCACGCCGGTCGAGTTCCAGAGCCTCGACCAGTGGGGCGCCTCGCCGCGCGGCCTGCTGCCGGTCGAGGCGACGATGATGGTCGCGATCCCCGAGCTCGACGGCGCGACCGGGTCGATGGTGTTCGGCGGCCGCGGCAGCGCGGCGCAGATTGCCTGCACCGGCTGCGCGCACCGCTGCACCTTCCACAACGTCGCGGCCGGCAGCGGCATCGAAGCGCACGACATGCACAGCTGCATCGAGCGCGCCGACATGCTCGCCGCACGCGTCGGCCGGCTCGTCGATCTGCGCCGTTCCGAGCGGGCCACGCGCAAGGTCGCAGCAGTCGTCTTCAACTTCCCGCCGAATGCCGGCAACACCGGCACCGCCGCGTTCCTGTCGGTGTTCGAGTCGCTCTACAACACGCTGGCGGCGCTGCAGCGCGGCGGCTATTCGGTCGAGCTGCCGG
>JBDSAB010000375.1:0-4736 GCA_039922395.1 Caldimonas sp. | reverse complement strand
CCAACTTCAAGGCTTACGACATTCGCGGCGTGGTCGGCAAGACGATCGATGCGACATTCGCCGAGCATCTGGGGCGCGCGTTCGGAACCGAGGCGATCAGCGCCGGCGAGCGCGCGGTGGCGGTCGGACGTGACGGGCGTGTCTCGGGCCCCGAACTGGCGGCCGGTTTGATCCGCGGCTTGGTCTCGACCGGACTCGACGTCGTCGATATCGGTGCGGTGACGACGCCGATGCTGTACTACGTGGCGGCGACGCGGGCCGAGCATGGCTGCAGCAGCGGCATCCAGGTGACCGGCAGCCACAACCCGAAGGACTACAACGGCTTCAAGATGGTGCTGGCCGGCCGTGCGATCTACGGCGACGAGATTCAGGGCCTGAGCCGGCGCATGCAGGCCGAGGACTATGCGCACGGCGAGGGACGCTCGGCGACGATGGACATCCTCGCCGAGTACACCCACCGCATCGTCAGCGACTGCCGCCTGGTCCGGCCGATGAAGATCGTGGTCGATTCGGGCAACGGCATTCCTGGTGCCAGTGCACCCGGCGTCCTGCGCGCACTCGGTTGCCAGGTGGTCGAGCTCTACTCCGAGGTCGACGGCGACTTCCCAAATCACCATCCGGACCCGAGCAAGCCGGAGAACCTCGCCGAGCTGATCCGCACCGTCGAGCGCACCGGCGCCGAGCTCGGCCTCGCGTTCGACGGCGACGGCGACCGGCTTGGCGTCGTCACCCGCGACGGCGACATCATCTTTCCGGATCGCCAGTTGATGCTGTTCGCCACCGATGTGCTGAAGCGCAACGCGGGCGCGACGATCATCTACGACGTCAAATGCACGCAGCGGCTCGCACCGGCGATCGAAGCGGCCGGTGGCAAGGCGTTGATGTGGAAGACCGGCCACTCGTTGATCAAGGCGAAGATGAAAGAGGTCGGCGCGCCGCTCGCCGGCGAGATGAGCGGGCACATCTTCTTCGGCGAGCGCTGGTACGGCTTCGACGACGCCACGTACACCGCAGCGCGCCTGCTCGAGATCCTGAGCTTCGCGTCCGACGGCAGCGCGGTGCTGAACGCCTTGCCCGACAGCTTCAGCACGCCGGAGCTGAACGTCGCCTGTGTCGAGGGCGAGCCGCAGCGGGTCGTCGCCGACCTGCTCGAGAAGGCGACCTTTCCAGGCGCCGAGACGGTCGTGACGATCGACGGCGTGCGCGCCGATTACCGCGACGGCTTCGGCCTGATCCGCGCGTCCAACACGACGCCGGTGCTGGTGCTGCGCTTCGAGGGCCACACGCCGGAGGCGCTGAAGCGCATCGAGAGCGGCTTCATGGCCGCGCTGCGCCTCGTCAAGCCCGACGCGCAGGTCGTGCAGGCGGCGCATTGAAGGCGCGCCACGTCTCATGCTGAACCCGCCGCCGCGGCCGGCGGGCGACGGTTGAGCGCCGGGTACCGACGCGCACCACGCGACGGAGCGGCCGCCGATGCGCATCCTGATCGTCAAGCTGTCGTCGCTGGGCGACGTCGTTCATGCGATGCCGGTCGTGCAGGACATCGGTGCCGCCTATCCGCAGGCGGCGGTCGACTGGGTGGTCGAGCCCGGCTTCGCGCCGCTGCTGCGCCGGATGTCAGGGCTCGACGAGGTCATCGAGTGTCCGCTGCGGCGCTGGACCGCCAGCTGGTGGACGGCCGCGACGCGCGCCCAGGTCCGTGCCTTCAGGACCCGGCTGCGCTGGCACGAGTACGACGCGATCCTCGACCTGCAGGGCCTCACGAAGTCGGCGCTGATCGCGCGCCTTGCGCGCGGCGTGCGCTACGGCCTCGCCAACCGGACCGAGGGGGCGAGCCACGAATGGCCGGCGCGCTGGCTGGTCGATCACGCGCTGCGCATCGAGCCGCACATCCACGCGCTCGATCGCTCGCGCCAGCTGGCGGCGGGGGCGCTCGGCTACCGCGCCGACGGCACGCCGGACTTTGGTCTGCGCCGCGTCGCAGCAGCGCCGGCGGACGCGACGCCGACCTTGCTCTTCATCCACGGCACGTCGCGCGACGACAAGCTCTGGCCCGAGGCCGACTGGATCGCGCTCGGGCGGCGGGCGATCGCCGACGGCTGGCGGATCGCGCTGCCGCAGGCCGGCGCGACGGAGCAGGCCCGCGCACAGCGCCTGCAAGCGGCACTCGGCGCGTCGGCCAGCGTCTGGCCGCCCCTCGACCTCGGCGCGGTGATCGACCGGATGCAGGGCGTGCAGGCCGCGGTCGGCGTCGACAGCGGGCTCAGCCACATCGCGGTGGCGCTCGATCTGCCGCATGTCCAGATCTACAACTTTCCGACCGCCTGGCGCACCGGCCCGCAAGCAGGCCACGGCCATGCGCACCAGGTGTCGGTCGAAGGCCGGCCGACGCCGCCGTTCGATGCGGTCTGGCAGGCCTGGCAGCGGGTCCGGCCGGTCGCGTTCGCATGATCGCTGCGTCGTTGCTTCAATCGGACTGCAGGCGCAGCCGGCTCGGCTCGACCTTCAGGAGCGGTCGTTGAACCCGAGCGCGAGCCGCTCGGCGCGCCTGGCTTATTCGGCGCTGCTGCGCGTGATCGCGCCGGCCTACGTCGCACGCCTGTGGTGGCGCGGCCGGGCCGAGCCGCTCTACCGCGAGGCGATCGGCGAGCGCTTCGGGCGCTACGGCGGCGCGCCGTCCGCTGGCTGGTTCTGGGTCCATGCGGTCTCGCTCGGCGAGACGCGCGCCGCTGCCGCACTGATCGAGGCCGTGCGGCAGCGCCGGCCCGACCTGCGGCTGCTGCTGACCCACGGCACGGCGACCGGGCGCGAGGCCGGACGCGCGCTGCTCCGCGACGGTGATCGGCAGACCTGGCTGCCGTACGACTCGCCTTCGGCGGTGCGCCGCTTCCTGGTCCACTTCCGTCCCGCGGTCGGCGTGCTGATGGAGACCGAGATCTGGCCGAACCTGCTCGCGGCCGCGGATGCGCTCGAGGTGCCGATGGTCCTCGCGAACGCGCGTCTGAGCGAGCGCAGCCAGCGCCGTGGCCAGCGCTTCGAGGCCTTGATGCGACCGGCCGCGCAGAGCGTTGCGCTGGTCCTCGCGCAGAGCGAGGCCGATGCGGCGCGGCTCAGTGCGGCCGGCGGGCGCAACGTCGTCGTCAGCGGCAACCTCAAGTTCGACATGGCGCCGATTCCGGCGCAGGTCGATGCCGGCAAGGCCTGGCGCCAGGCGCTCGGGCGGCCGGTGGTTCTCGCTGCCGTCACGCGTGAGGGCGAAGAGGCGGCGCTGGTGGCGGCGTGGACGAAGCGACCGTCGCCGCGTCCCTTGCTGCTCGTCGTGCCGCGCCATCCGCAACGCTTCGACGAGGTCGCGGGCCTGCTGCAGGATGCCGGTTTGCGCTTCGCGCGGCGCAGCGAATGGCGCGACGGCCAGGGTCCGGATGCGCGCGAACTCGACGCCCTGCTCGGCGATTCGATGGGCGAGATGGCGCTCTACTACGGTGCGGCCGACGTCGCGCTGCTCGGCGGCAGCTTCGCGCCGCTCGGGGGTCAGAACCTGATCGAGGCGGCCGCCTGCGGCTGCCCGGTCGTGATGGGTCCGCACACCTTCAACTTCGCGCAGGCCGCCGAGCTGGCGCTGGCCGCGGGCGCCGCGCTGCGGGTGGCCGACATCGAGGCCGGCATCGCCGAAGCGCTCGCGCTCCTCGACGGGCCGCGCCAGGTCGCGATGGCGAGGCGCGCGCTGCGCTTCGCGGCGCGGCACCGCGGCGCCGCCGCGCGGATGGCAGATCGGATCGTGGCGCTGCTCGACGGCAGCGGCAGAGCGTCGCCGGCGCGTGGCGGCTTCAGGTCAGCAGCGCCAACGGCCTGACCGCAGCGCTGTCCGGGAACACCTCGCCGTCGAGGCGCTTGCGCGCGATCTGCAGGTGGTCGCCGAGCACGCCCTTGAGCAACGCGCGCAGGTCGGTTGTCGTGCGCAGATCGCGGCCCTCGAAGCGGTCGGCCCTCGCGAGGCCGGGCCAGTCGGCGATCACGCGGCCGCCCTTGACCGCACCGCCCAGCACGAAGGCGGCGCCGCCGGTGCCGTGGTCGGTGCCGAGCGTGCCGTTGACGGCGACCTCGCGGCCGAACTCGGTCGCGACGACGACGACGGTGCGCCTCCACACATCCGTCGCCACGAGGCCTTCGCGCAACGCGGCAAGGCCGGCGTCGAGCTGGCGCAGCGCGGCGACGAAGGCGCCGTTCGGATTCGCCTGGTTCGCATGCGTGTCCCAGCCGCCGAGCTCGAGCACGGCCGCCTGTGGTCCGTCAGGCTGCGCCAGGAAGGCGCTCGCACGCCGAGCCAGCGCCGCGAACGAATTCGGCCGGGCGGCCGACCCGCTCATCGCCGTCATCGCGGTCCCATCGTCAGAGCCCGGCATCGCCAGCGCGCCGTCGAGGTGGAGCGCCTTCGCGCGCTGCAGCGCGGTCGCCAGCGCAGCGTCGTTGGCGTAAAGGCGCTCGAGCCGCGCGATGAGGTCGGCCGACGGCTCCGGCAGCACCGAGGGCGCCCAGGTGTCGATCGCGGCCTGGCCGCGCAGCACGAGGGGTACCGCGGTGTTCAGTGCGAGGCCCTTGGCGCGCCCGTCGCTCAGCGCGCGCCCGAGCCAGCCGGTGGCCAGGTCGTACGGTCGTGTGCCGCCGCTCTCGAGCAGTTGCTGGGCATCGAAGTGCGAGCGCTCGCGGTAGGGCAGGCCGACCGCGTGGACGACGGC
>JBDSAB010000374.1:0-11806 GCA_039922395.1 Caldimonas sp. | reverse complement strand
TCGGCGTCCAGACCGACACCGGGCACGTCGGCGGCAGCGGCACCTTCGGCATGCTGACGCCGGTGCCGAATGGTGCACCCGACGTCCAGCTGCAGTCGGACTTCGCGTACCGCTCCGAGCACGAGATGGCGGTCATCGGCAAGCAGCTCGCGCAGGCTTTCTACGGGGAGGTGCCGCGCTACTCGTACTGGAACGGATGTTCCACCGGTGGCCGCCAGGGCATGCGCATCGCCCAGCAGTTTCCGGGCGACTACAACGGCATCGTGGCCGGCGCTCCGGCCTTCCACTGGGACCGGTTCCAGGCCTACCAGATCTGGCCGCAGGTCGCGATGCGCCTCGACGCCGGGGGACCGGTTGCCGGCGCCAAGCAGACCCTGGCGACGAACGCGGCCGTCGCCGCCTGCGACGCGATCGACGGCGTGGTCGACAACATGATCGGCGATCCGCGCCAGTGCACCTACAACCCGGTCAACGACGCGGCGATCACGCGCGCCTCTTGCACCTCGACCGACAACACCTGCCTGACGCCGGGCGAGGCGAGCGCGATCAACAAGATATGGGGCGGCGCGCGCAATGCGAGCGGCAAGCTGCTGTGGCCGGGCGTGGAGCGGGGTGCCGCGCTCAGCGGTCTCGGCGGTGCAACGCCGTTCGCCATCGCCGTGGCCCAGCCGCGCTTCTGGGTCTATTTCGATCCCACCTGGGACTGGACCACGCTGACGTATTCGAACTACGAGGCGTTCTTCAAGAAGTCGATCCAGATGGTCAACCCGATGATGGCGAGCGAGACGCCGGACCTGTCGGCGTTCCGGAACAGCGGCGGCAAGATCCTGATGTGGCAGGGCTGGGCGGACCAGCTCATCATGCCGCAGGGCAGCATCATGTACTACGACGCCGTCACGAACTTCATGGGCGGCGGCTACGCGCAGACCCAGCAGTTCTTCCGCCACTTCCTCGCGCCGGCAGTCGGCCACTGCAGCGGCGGCAACGGGCCGCAGCCGCAGAACCTGCTGCAGTCGGTCGTCGACTGGGTCGAGCAGGGCACCGCGCCCGATCGCATCACGGCCAGCCGCACGCTGACCGGCGGCGCGCTGCAGACGCGGCCGCTGTGCCCGTATCCGGCCGTCGCGAAGTACACCGGCTCCGGCAGCACCGACGATGCCGCGAACTTCGTCTGCGCCGCACCATGAAGACCCTCCGGAGACAGGACATGAACATGCGCAAATCCATTCTCGCGTCGGCCCTCGTGTTGGCGAGCGCCTGGGCCGGGGCCGTACCGGTCGCCTACGAAGGCGTGCTCGTTCCTTCGGTGGCGGCGACCGGCCAGGTCGGCGGATTCAGCTGGTTCCTCGACAACGGGAGCGGGGTCGACTACTGGCGCTTCGCCGGGGTGGCCGGCCAGACGGTGAGCTTTGCCGTCGATCGCCTGAACGGCAATCTCGATCCGGGGTTGTCGTTCTACGCCGGCATCACCTCGGCGGACACGTCACTGTTCAGCGCGGGCAGCAGCTGGGGCGGGCTGACGTTCATCGGCAGTCTCGACGACGAGAAGGCGGCGTTCCTCACGCCCGGCCCGGCCGGCGATCCGCTCGGCTCGTTCGTGCTGGCCAGCACCGGCAACTACACCGTCGTCGTCGGCGGCGCCAACAGCACCGACGCCGGTTCGTATGCGTACCGCCTGACGATGACGACGGCTGCGGCACCGATCCCCGAACCTTCGGTCTGGGCGATGTTCGGGGTCGGGCTCGCCGGTCTCGGCTATTTGGGCCGACGTCGGCGAGGCTGACGGATTCGGCAGCGGGGCGCTTGGCTCCGTCTGTCACGGGTTCACGAAGTGGTGCGTGAAGAGGCGGGTCTGAAAAGACTCGAGCAGCGCCGCGGCGACCCGAAGCAGGTTCAGATCGAGCTTGTTCGCAGAGACAAGCTCAGTCGCCGCGGATCGATGCGGCGATCGCCTGGGCCAGGGCCTGTTGCCCGAACGGCTTGGTCAAGCGGACGACCGAGTTCGGCAGCTCGATGCCGATCTCGGCATAGCCGGTCGCCAGAATCACCGGCAGCGCCGGGCGCTCGTCGTGCAGCCGGCCGATCAGCTGAGCCCCTGTCATCTGCGGCATCGCCTGATCGGTGACGAGCAGCTGCACGGTGTCGCCGCCGAGCAGGATCTGCAGCGCCTCGGCGGCCGACGACGCACCGAGCACGGTGTGGCCGAGCTCTTCGAGCATCGCCATCGTGCTTGACAGGACCAGGCTGTCGTCGTCGACGACCAGCACGACGAGGCGCGGCGCCGACGTCGCGGTCGATGGCGCGCGCGAATCAGGCTCGCTGGCCGGCATCGTCTCGGTCGCCGGCAGCCAGAGCTCGGCGGTCGTGCCGACCCCCGGCGTGCTCGACAACACGAACTGGCCGCCGGACTGCGATGCGAGCCCGTCGACCATCGACAAACCGAGACCGGTGCCCTTGCCGACGCCCTTGGTCGTGAAGAAGGGCTCGGTCGCGCGCGCCAACGTCGCTTCGTCCATCCCGCTGCCGGTATCGATCACCTTGAGGCGCACGTACGTTCCTGCGCTCAGGCGGCCGACCGCGCCGTGCGTTTCCGGCTCGGCCTCGATCGTGATCGTGCCGCCGTCGGCCAGCGCGTCGCGTGCGTTCACCGTGAGATTGAGCAGCGCGAGCTCGAGCTGGTTCGGGTCGACGCGCACGCGCGGCAATCCCGCCGGAAGCTGGAGCTGGATCGCGACGGTCGGTCCGAGCGAGCGCTGCAACAGGTCGAACATGCCGACGACGAGCGCGTGGATGTCGACCGCGGTCGGCTTCAACTCCTGGCGTCGCGCGAACGCGAGCATGCGCTGGGTCAGGGAGGCGCCGCGCAGCGCGGCCTGCATCGCGTTCTCGAGCAACTGCACCGTTTTCGGATCGGTTCCCGTGCGCCGCCGGACCAGCTCGAGGCTGCTGACGATGACCATCAGCAGGTTGTTGAAGTCGTGCGCGACGCCGCCCGTCAGCTGGCCGATCGCATCGAGCTTCTGCGACTGGAACAGCGACTCGCGTGCGCGCTCGAGTGCGTGCTGGGTCGCGCGGCGCTCGCTGACGTCGCGCGTGACCTTGGCAAAGCCGATCAGCTGGCCGCTGGCGTCACGGATCGGATCGATGACGACATTGGCCCAGAAGTGGCGGCCGTCCTTCCTGACCCGCCAGCCTTCGCTTTCGTAGCGCCCTTCCTTGACGGCCGTCGCGAGCGCGCGCAGCGGCTCGCCGCGGCGCTGCTCCTCCGGCCGGTAGAAATGAGAGAAGTGGCGGCCGAGAACCTCCCCTTCCGCATAGCCCTTGATGCGCTGCGCGCCGGCATTCCAGCTGCTGACCCGGCCTTCGGTGTCGAGCATGTAGATCGCGTAGTCGGTGACCCCCTGGACCAGCAGCCGGAACTGCTCCTGGCTGCGGCGCAGCGTCTCCTCGGCCTGGCGGCGCTCGGTCAGATCGCGCGTCACCTTGGCGAAGCCGATCAGGCCGCCGGCGGCATCGCGGATCGGGTCGATGATGACGTGGGCCCAGAAGCGGCTGCCGTCCTTGCGAAGCCGCCAGCCTTCGCCTTCGAACTTGCCTTCGCGCGCGGCGGTCGCCAGGGCGATGGCCGGCCGGCCGGCCTGCCGATCTTCGGGGGGATAGAACTGCGAGAAATGCTGCCCGATGATCTCGGCGGCGCTGTACCCCTTGATCCGTTCGGCGCCGGGATTCCAGCTGTCGACCACACCGTTCGCATCGAGCATGTAGATCGCGTAGTCGGTGACGGCCTCGACGAGGAAGCGGTAGCGCGATTCCTCGATGGCGGGCGGCTTTGACGGCGGGGAGTTTTCCACTCGGGTGTTCACCTGAAGCGACGCGCAATTATCGACGGGCTGCGCCCTGTGAGAGACCGAGCAGCCGACAAGGTCGGCCGCGTCGTGATCGATCCGCTAGGCTGGCGGTCAGACGAACAAAGGTCATGCGATGAGGCTCCTCATTCTGGGCGGGACGGGCTGGCTCGGCGGGCATGTGGCTAGCGCCGCTCGACGTCAGGGACACGAGGTCACTTGCCTGGCGCGGGGTTCTTCGGGACCGGTGCCCGAAGGCGTGCGCTTCGTGAAGGCGGACCGGGACCGATCCGATGCGTACGACCTCGTCGTCGCGCAAGACTGGGATGCGGTCGTCGACGTGTCGCGGCAGCCCGGTCAGGCGCGGGTCGCCGCCGATGTGCTGCGCAACCGGAGTGCTCTCTTTATCTTCATCTCGTCGGTCAGCGCCTACCGCGACACCGACGTGCCGGGCGCGGACGAGACGGCTGCGCTGTTGCCGCCGTTGCAGGGTGATGTCATGGAAAGCATGCAGACCTACGGCGAGGCGAAGGTGGCCTGCGAGCAGCGTGTCCTCGCGGCATTCGGGCCTTCGCGTTCGTGCATCGTGCGCGTCGGGCTGATCGGCGGCCCGGGCGACCTGTTCGATCGATCGGGATACTGGCCGCTTCGATTCGCGCGGCCCGCGACGGTGAATGGAGCCGTACTGACCCCTGATGCGCCGGACCTGATGACGCAGGTCATCGACGTTCGCGACCTCGCGGAATGGATCGTGCACGGCGCATGCAACCGGCTCGCGGGCGTGTTCAATGCGACCGGCCTGCCGATCTCGATGTCCGAGCACCTCGAGGTGGCGCGCGGGGTGGCGAATCATCGGGGTCCGACTGTCGCGGTGGACCCGCAGTGGTTGCAGGCGCATGGCGTCAAGCCCTGGGCCGGTCCCCGTTCGCTGCCGTTGTGGCTGCCGCTGCCGAAGTACGCCGGATTCAGCTCGCGCGACAGCAGCGCCGCGCGGGCGAACGGTCTGGCGACGCGCCCGCTGCAGGAGACCCTGGCCGACGTGCTGGCATGGGAGATCGGCAGACCGTCGTCGGCGGTTCGGCAGGCCGGCCTGACGGACGATGAGGAACGCGCGCTGCTGGACGAGGTCGCGTCCGTGTCTTGATGGTGCGAGTGGCCAGCACCGCGATGAGCGAGTGCTGGCGGCTCACTCGCTGGTGATCTTGCGCTCTGCGATCACCTTCGACCAGATCTTCGATTCGGACGCGATGTACTTGGCCAGCTCGTCGCGCGTGCCGGGCGCCGGCAACAAGCCGGCGCGGGTCAGCTCATCGGCGACCTCGGGAGCCTTCAACGCCTTCACGAGCTCCTGGTTCCAGCGCTCGAGCAGCGGCGCCGGCATCCGCGCGGTGGCGACGAACGCATACCAGTTGGTCGCGGTGAAGCCTTTCAAGCCGGCTTCCGAGACGGTCGGCAGGTCGGGCAGGAAGGGGGCTCGTGCCGTACCGGTGGTGGCGAGCGGGATCAGCTTGCCGCTTGCGATGTGCTGGCCCGCGGTCGACATGGTCGCGAAGTAAAAGGCCAGGCGTCCGCCGAGCAGTTCGTTGAGCGCCGGCGCACCGCCCTTGAATGGGATGTGCACGGTGTCGAGACCGCCCATCGAATTGAACAATTCGCCGGCCAGATGCGAGGCCGAGGCGACCCCGGTCGAGCCGTAGTTCAGCTGCCCCGGCTTGCTGCGCGCCAGCGCGATGAACTCGTCGAACGTCTTGACGCCCAGGCTCGGCGGCACGACCAGCACGTTCGGAAAGTTCATGCCCATCGTCAGCGGCGCGATGTCCTTCTGCGGGTCGTAGCCGACCTTCGTGAGGTGCGGTGCGATCGCGAGCGGGCCGACCGAGCCGAGCAGGATCACCGAGCCGTCGGCGCCTTCGCCGCGGGCGACCTGCTGGTGCACGATGTTGCCGCCGGCGCCGGGCCGGTTCTCGATGACGACGGGCGTGCCGAGGTTGTCGGCGAGCTTCTTCGCGACGACGCGCGCGGCGTGGTCGGCGGCGCCGCCGGCGGCGAAGCCGACCAGCAGCGTGATCGGCTTCTTCGGGATGTCCTGCGCGTGGGCAAGGCTCATCCCGAGACCAAGCAGGGCAGCGAACAGATGACGGCGAATCATGGATGTCTCCTCGGCAGGTGGGTGTAGCTGTTCAGTCGTCCTTGAGCGCCAGTGTGCTTGGCCGCCGCTTCTCGATGGACCATTTCAGCAGCGCCGCGCTGCGGAAGACACCGTGCGCGAACTTGCCGTACGGCAGCGTGGCGAAGAGGGCCATCACGACGCCGAGGTGGACCGACAACAGCAGCGCGAGCGCACCGCTCTGTCGCCACGCCGTCAGCGCGAGCCCGGTGGTCGCGGCGAGAAAGAGCAGGGCGATGAAGCCGAGGTCCATCGTGGCCTGGGCTGGATCCTTGTGGAGCGGATGGCGGCGCCGCTGCAGCCACGCCAGGCTGGCGGTGCCGACCGTGAGCATCACCCCGCCGACCAGGCCGAGCAGCTTGGGCAGCGCGGTGTAGTCGTACGGCGCCACGCGGCCCAAGGCGTAGTGATAGAGCGTCGCCACGCAGGTCGCCGCAAAGCAGAGCGCGAAGCCGTAGAAGGTGAGGTGATGGGCGCGCCGGCGCGCCGGCGTGAACGCGTCGTCCTCTTCGTTGCAGCCCTCGCCATGGCCGCCGTCGAGGTAGCGCAGGCGCAATGCATCGCGGGTCGCCTCGCCGACCGCGGCGGCGCTCGCGGGACCTGGCGCCTGCGCCTGCCAGAAGCGCCGCACGCCGATGCCGAGGGCGAGCAGCGCAAAGCCGAACACCGGCGCGAACAAGGCCACCATCAAGCCATGCGGAAACACGCGGTAGAAGTCGCCGGCCAGCGGCGCGTGCCCGAGCGAGCCCTGGCGCATTGCGCCGAGCGCGAGGAACAGCGCCAACCCTGCGGCGAGCGCGAGCGCAACGACCAGGCCGTTGCGCTCGTAGGCAGCACCGAAGGCGCGCGGCCACGCGTAGCGCGCATAGGTCTCGCGCCGCACTTGCGCCATCGCGCGCGGCACGTTGACGGCGAACTCGTGCGGCGGCGCGTACTGGCAGGCGTGCAGGCAGGCGCCGCAGCTGTGGCAGAGGTTGGCGAGGTAGTGCGCATCGGCCGCAGGAAACTCGAGCCGCCGCGTCATCGCTGGAAAGACCGCGCAGAAGCTCTCGCAATAGCGGCACGCATTGCAGATCTGCATCACGCGGGCGACCTCGACCTCGGGCCGGCCGGCGCCGAGCGACTCGGCCTGCCGGATCAGCGTGTCAAGCGGCGGCACGCGGTGCTTCCATGCCGGCCGCAGCGGCCGCCTGTGCGCCGGCAATGCGACCGAACGCGGTGCCGATGCTCATGCCGACGCCCGCGGTGTAGCCCTGGCCGAGCACGTTGCCGGCCATCATCTCGCCGGCGACGAACAGGTTCGGGCTGGCCCGTCCGGCAAAGCGCACCGCGGCGGTCGCGTCGGTCGCGAGGCCGAGGTAGGTGAACGTCACGCCAGGCTTCAGCGCATAGCCGTAGAAAGGCGGCGTGTCGAGCGGGCGGGCCCAATGCGTCTTCGCCGGCGCGAGGCCTTCGGTGCGGCAGTCGTCGAGCGTCGTGTGGTCGAAGCGGCCGGGCCGGCACGCCACGTTGTACGCATCGAGCGTGGCCATGAACGTATCGGCGTCTAAGCCGAGCGCGCGCGCCAGATCGGGCAGGGTGTTCGCCTGCACGCCGGGAAAAACCGGCGGCATGAAGCGGCCGACCGCCTTCGCGTCGATGATCGACCACGCCACCTGACCCCGTTGCTGAGCGACAAGGCGTCCCCAGATCGCATAGCGCTTCGGCCAGAAGTCCTCGCCCTCGTCGGAGAAGCGCTGCGCGTCGCGGTTGACGACGACGCCGAGCGAGACGCAATCGATGCGCGTGCAGATCCCGCCGTCGTAGAGCGGGGCGCGGGCATCGATCGCCACCATGTGGGCCTGCGTCGGGTCGCCGATGACATCGGCGCCGACATCGATCAGGTGGCGCAGCAAGACGCCGGTGTTGAATCGCGTGCCGCGGATCAGGAAGTTGTCGGCCGGCCACTCGCCTTGCTCGTTCTGCCCCCACGCCTCGCGCAGCCACGCGCGGTTGCTCTCGAAGCCGCCGGCGGCGAGCACGCAGGTCCGCGCTTCGGTGCGGGTGCCGTCGCGTCCGATCGCGGCGACGAAGCGGACGCGATCAAGCTCGAGGCGTTCGACCGGCGCGTCGTAGCGGACTTCGATGCCGAGCGCCTCGGCGCTGCGGTAGTAGGCATTGACGAGGGCCTTGCCGCCGCCCATGAAGAAGGCATTGGTGCGCGCGGTGTGCAGCGCACCCGACAGCGAGGGCTGAAAGCGCACGCCGTGACCCTGCATCCAGGGCCGGCAGGTCGAGGATTCGCGGATCACGAGGCGCGCCAGCGACTCGTCGGTGCGGCCGCCGGTGACCTTCAGCAGGTCCTGCCAGTACTCCTCTTCGGGATAGGCATCGACCAGCACATCCTGCGGCGCATCGTGCATGCAGCGCAGGTTGCGCGTGTGCATCGTGTTGCCGCCGCGCCATTCGCGCGGCGCGGCCTCGAGCAGCCGCACGCGCGCACCGGCCTCGCGCGCCGTCAGCGCGGCGCAGAGCGCGGCATTGCCGCCGCCGATGACGAGGACGTCGAGGATGTCGTCTGCCATGCGCGGTACTTTAAGTGCGCGCGACGTTGCAACAGCAGGGCGACCGGCGCGTCGCAAGGCGGCCTCGATTTCGAAATAGTCAAGCGCATATAGCGACCCACGCCGCCGATGGGTTTCCGTGCCACTCGTGAGTAATCGTTGGCGCATCGCGAAGCTCGATTGATCGTTATATATACTTGGAAATCACGTGTGCCTTGCAGCGCGCCATGCCCTTTCGCCTGTTCAAGCCCTTTGCTGTCGCAACCCTCCTGGCGGTCGCAGGCCTTTCGGTGCGGGCAGCCGACCTGACCGTCTCGGCAGCGGCCAGTCTGACCAACGCGTTTCGCGACATCGGCCCGCTGTTCGAGTCGGCCCATCCCGGCAGCAAGGTGCAATTCAACTTCGGTGCCTCGGGCGCGTTGCTGCAGCAGATCGCGAAAGGCGCGCCGGCCGACGTGTTCGCGAGCGCCGATACGGAGACGATGGACCAGGCGCAGAAGGCCAACCTCGTCAAGCAGCGCCGCGACTTCGTCTCCAACACGCTGGTGGTCGTCGTGCCGACCTCGAGCGCCCGAGTGCCGAAGGCCGTCGCCGATCTCGCGCTGCCGGCCTATGCGCGCATTGCAATCGGCCTGCCGGCCAGTGTGCCGGTCGGGCGCTACACCCGGGGCGTGCTCGAGGCCGCCAACCTGTGGAGTGCCATCGAGCCGAAGGTGATCGGCGCCAACAACGTGCGGCAGGCGCTCGACTACGTCGCGCGCGCCGAAGTCGATGCGGCCTTTGTCTACGCGACCGACGCGGCGTTGATGCCCGACAAGGTGAAGGTCGCGCTCACCGTGCCGACGACCCCACCGATTCGCTATCCGGTCGCGCCGTTGGTCGCTGCGCCGAACGCCGCCGACGCGACGAAGTTCGTGGACTTCCTGTTCACGCCGACGGCCCAGGCGGTGCTCGCCCGCTACGGCTTCGGCAAGCCCTGACGCCGTCGGGCCGCTTCTGCAATGGACAGTGCCTGGATCGCGCTCGCACTCACGCTGAAGGTGGCGGCGTGGGCGACGGCACTGAACCTCGTGTTCGGCGTCGGCATCGGCTATGCGATCGCGCGCTGGCGTGTCCCGGGTCGCGACGTCGTGGACGCCGCGCTCACGCTGCCGATGGTGATGCCGCCGACGGTGCTCGGCTACTACCTGCTGACCGTCATCGGCAGCCACGGCCCGATCGGGAGCTGGCTGCTGCAGACCTTCGGCATCCGGCTGATCTTCACCTGGCAGGCCGCGGTGATCGCGGCGATGATCGTCGCGTTTCCACTCGTCTTCAAGGCGGCACGCGCGGCCTTCGAGACCGTCGAGCCCGAGTTGGAAGATGCGGCGCGCACGCTCGGCATCGGCGAATGGGCGGTCTTCTTCCGCGTCTCGCTGCCGCTCGCGTGGCGCGGCATCCTGGCCGGCCTGCTGCTGTCGTTCGCGCGTGCGCTCGGCGAGTTCGGTGCGACCCTGATGGTGGCCGGCAGCATTGCCGGCAAGACGCAGACGCTGTCGATCGCGGTTTACGAAGCGGTCCAGGCGGGGCAGGACGACACCGCCAACTTCCTCGTCGCGGTGACATCGATCACCTGCCTCGCGGTGCTGCTGTCGGCCGGCAAGCTGATTCCCGGCCGGGTGCCTGCGCGTGGATGAGCCACTGCGCATGATCTGGGACGTCGCGCTGCGCAAGGTGCTGCGGCATGAGCGCGCGTCGTTCGAGATCGACGTCCGCTTCGCCAGCGCTGCGCAGCGGGTCGTGCTGTACGGACCGTCGGGTGCGGGCAAGACGCAGACGCTGCGGATGATCGCGGGCATCACCGCGCCCGATTCGGGCCGGGTCGCCGTCACCGACCGCGTGCTGTACGACAGCGCCATCCGGTCGTCGCTGTCCCCGCAGCAGCGCCGGCTCGGCTACGTGTTCCAGGACTACGCGTTGTTTCCGCATCTGACCGTCCGGCAGAACATCGCCTTCGCTCGCCGCAGCAATTGGCGCAACCCGCCGCGCCGCATCGAGGATCCGAAAGTCGAACGCTGGATCGCGGCTTTCAATCTCGAGCCGGTCGCGGGTCACTATCCGCATCAGATCTCCGGCGGTCAGCGTCAGCGCACGGCGCTGGCGCGCGCGCTCGTCACCGAACCCACGGCGCTGCTGCTCGACGAACCGTTCGCCGCGCTCGACAAGGGCCTGCGCGAACGGCTGCGGCTGGAGCTGAAGGACCTGCTGGCCGAGATCGACTTGCCGATGCTGCTGATCACCCACGACGACGACGACGTGCTCAGCCTGGCGGAGGAGGTCGTGCAGATGAGCCGCGGACGCGTCGACGGAGCGGCGCCCAGCCTTGCCCTCGTCGCCGCGACCTCGAGCACCGAGCGCTCCGTCACGGCGCGCCGCTGGCCTGGCGACGCGGCATCCTGCAGCGCGGGCTGACCAGGTGGCTGGCGCTTAGAACGGACGCGACATGGCAGCGCAACGACGCAACCGAAGTCGACGTCTCGAGCTGAAGGGTTCGCTGTGGATCGCGGCTGGCGGCGAGAGCCTCGGCGGCCACGGCCGCATCGCGCTGCTGCGCGCGGTCGGCGAGGCCGGGTCGATCACGCAGGCCGCGAAGGCGCTCGGCATGAGCTACAAGGGCGCCTGGGACGCGATCGACACGATGAACACGCTGTCGGGCGAGCCGCTCGTCGAGCGTGCGACCGGCGGGCGCGGCGGCGGGGGCACCCGATTGACCGAGCGCGGACGGCAACTCGTCGAGCGCTACACCGAGCTCGATGCCGTGCACCAGCGCTTCGTGCGCCTGCTCGACGAAACCGGCATGCAGCTCGACGCGCCGTTCTCGCCTTTGAACGTGCTGCACCTGAAGACCAGCGCGCGCAACCAGTGGATTGGTGCGGTGACGGCGATGCGCTCGGGCGAGGTGAACGACGAGGTCGAGATCACGCTGTCGGGTGGCCCGGTGCTCGTTGCGGTCGTCACGCGCGGCAGCAGCGCGGCGCTCGGCTTGCGTACCCGGCAGACGGTGGTCGCGATGGTCAAGGCCTCGGCCGTCGCGCTGTCGACCGACAGCCACAAGGCTTCGGCGGTGGAACGCAACCGCATCGACGGCGTGGTGCGCGAGATCCTTCCGGGCGACCCGAACGACGAGGTCTCTCTCGAGAGCGACGACGGCACGCCGGTCGTCGCCGTCGTTCCGCGGTCGGTTCGAAGCAAGCTCGGCTTGGCGGTGGGGC
>JBDSAB010000373.1:0-7328 GCA_039922395.1 Caldimonas sp. | reverse complement strand
TCGACCTGCCTTGTCTTGCCGCGGTCCATCACGACCTGCGCCGACAGATCATCGGCGCCGAGCGAATCGACGAACGCGATCAAGCGTTCGTCGCTCGCCCGCTGACGCTCGGCCAGCTCGGCGACATCGCGGCACGGCACGAAGCGCTCGTACTGCGCCACCATGTCCGCTTCCCGATGAAGCGCCGCGATGTAATAGAGATCGACCGCGAGCAGATGATTCAGTGTCCCGGCCACGCTCGGAAAGAACCCGCTCCGCACCGCCTCGAATTCGCCCGGCGCGAGTGTCAGCATCGCCGAATGCAACCGATGGTTGGCGAGCCGGTTCGCGCGTGCGGCGGTGCGGACGTGATCGAGCAGGTTCACGCGCCGCTCCCGAGTCGGCTTCGCCAAGCCGCGAGCGGAAACCCGCGCAGCGCGCGCCGCCCTTGGCGGCTCATCGCAGCACCTGCGGATTGAGCTGCCAGATGGACCACGTCAGTGCCGTCGCGAACGTCACCCAGGCCCAGTACGGGAGCAGCAACACGCCGGCCAGCGGCCGGATGCGCCAGAACGCGAACGCGGTCGCGCCGATCAGGAGCCAGAGGACGGCGACCTCGGCGAAGGCGAGCCCGCCGCGCCGCCATGCGAAGAAGAGCCAGGTCCAGAGCGCGTTGGCCGCGAGCTGGGCCACGAACAGCGCGAGTGCCGGTCCGACCGGGCGATGCCGGCGCTCCCGCCAGACCTGCCACGCGGCGATGCCCATCAGCAGGTAGAGGACGCTCCAGACCGGGCCGAACAGCGCGGCCGGCGGGGCCCACGCGGGGCGCTGCAGGCGCTCGTAGAAGTCACCGGCACCGGCAGACGCGATCGCGCCGACCGCGGCTGCTGCGAAGGTCAAACCCAGCCAGACGATCAGGCTCGCAAACTCCTTCGACCGGCCGGCCTGCGCTGTCAAAACGGTCCCTTGTCGAGCCAGCGCTCGATCTGCGCGCGCCGGTCGTTGCCCCAGAACGGCTCGCCGTCGATCATGAAGAACGGAGCCCCGAAGACGCCGCGCGCGATCGCCGCATCGTTGGCCTCCTTCAGGTGCAGCTTCCACTCGGGATCGTTCCAGACCGACTCGCCTTCCGCCGGATCGAGGCCGAACTCGGCACACAGCGTCTTCAGCGCCACCGGATCGCTGAGGTCGACGCCACGCGCGAAGAACGCGCGCAGGCAATGGCGGGCCCAGTGGCTCGCGGTCAGGTCGCCACGCTGCTGCAGCCACCAGAACAGGCGCGCCGCGTTCTGGGTCGGGATCGGGAACTTGGCCGGGATCTTGAGCGGCACGCCGGCGAACCGCGCGGAGCGCTCGAAGTCGAGCAGCGAGTACTCGCGCTTCAGCGGATAGGCGACCGGGCTCTTCAGCTCGGCGGCCTGGAACGTCGCGCCGAGCAGGATCGCCCGCCAGCTCACGGTGCGGCCGCGGCGCGCGGCGAGCGCCTCGATCCACTCGGACGCGATGTACGAATACGGCGACGAGAAGTCGAAGTAGAAGTCGATCGGGCGCTGCGCGGCGGTCATGGCGGATCAAGGCTAACGCGCCGGCTGCCCGGTCGGCTGCGCACTTTCCCGAGCTTCGTCCTGGGGGATCGTCTCGAACGCACCCGCGGCATCGGGATAGAGGCGCAGCAAGGTCGCGCGCGTCGCCGCAAGCAGCAGCGCGGCGAGCTCGGCGCGCATCGGTGCAAGCGTGGCTGTGCTCGCGTCGTCGCCGGCGCGCTCGTGCCACAGCGACGCCAGCGCCTCCTGATGCGGCTCGAGCGCGGCATGCACCGCCGACGGCCAGTGCGCCGGCGCGGCGCCGTCGGACCAGGCGCCGCGGCCGCGGCCGAAGTGGGCAACGGCGAGGTAGCGCAGCAGCTGGGCCTCGACGACCTGCTGCAGCGCCTCGTCCTTCCAGGCCAGCCACGAACGGTCGGTGCCGCGCACGCGGTTGACGCCGTGCGCCAGGCCGACGCCACCGAGCGCGCCGAGCACGCCGCCGGCGAGCAGGCCGCCGCCGAGCGTCAGGCCGCCGGCCATCACATCGGCCGAGAGCCCGGCGAGCGCGCCGCTGACCGCGCCGCCCCAGATCGCGGCCCAGCCGGCGTCGACCTTCTGGTGCAGGTCGACCTGAACCGCCTCGAGGATCGCGGCCTCCGATTCGCCTTCGAGCCGATGCAGGCGGATCAGCGCCGAGGTGCTGTCGCGAACCTCCTTCTGCAACTGCGCGAGGAGGCGGGTCTGCGCGGCGGCGGTGGCGTCGTCGGCGCCGCCGCGTCCGATCCCGATCGCGGCGCCGATCTGGCGCAGCCGCGCCGTCAACGTCGGGCCTTCGGCGACGACTTCGCGCGCGGTCGCGATGCGGGCGACGCTGTCGGCGAGGATCGCCATCGCGGCCTGCAGATCATCGGCGCGGGCACGCCGCCAGGCATCGGCGAGCCGGGCCAGCGCGGCGCGCTGCGCCGGCTCCTTCAGCGCTGCGCCAATCGCATCGAGGAGCGCGATCTCCTGGACCCAGCAGCGCGCGAACGCATCGAACGACAGCACTTGCGCGGTCGGCGCCAGCGCGAGAACGTGCCGGCGCCAGCGCGAAAGGTCGGCGTCGGCGCCTTCGCCCGGCGCGCCGAGCTGGTTCAGCAGCACCACGACCGGCTTGCCGGTCCACGCCAGCAGCTCCATCTCGGGCGCGACATAGCCGGCCGCCTCCGGCGTCTCGGCGGCGCTGAGCAGGTAGAGCAGCACGTCGGCCTCGTCGCGCACGTTCTTCAGCGCCTGCTGCGCGAACCAGAACGGCCGATCGCGCCAGCGGTCCCAGACCTCGGTGAGGAACCAGCCGATCGGGTTGGCCGACTGGCGCAGGCGCCGCATCAGCCGCACGCTGTCGCCGAAGCCCGGCGTGTCCCAGAGCTGGAGCCGGTCGCCCTGCGCCGATTCAAGCATCGTGTGGACCTCGGCGAACTCGGTCACGTGGGGCGCGTCGCGCACCTCGCCGATGTCGCGCGCGAGCAAGGTGCGGGCGAGCGTGGTCTTGCCGACGTTGGTGTGCGAAACCAGGCTCAGCGAGAGGGTCTGCGGCGCGTCGGTCATATGTTCGTGACCGGCGCTGAAGCGGTCGCCGCGTGCGCGTCGGCGAACGCCGCGTGCAGGGCGGCGACGACCTCGGCGGCGGGCGCGGCGTCGAGATCGATGAAGACCGGTCGGCGGCCGATCTTCGTGCCGAGATCGGACCAGGCGGCGCGGCGCTGCAGCAGGCGATCGCGCAAGCCGCCGAAGCGGCGCCGGAACGCGGCTTCGTCGACGACCAGCGCGAACACCGCGCCCGGCGAGAGGCCCTCGACCAGCTGGGCTGCGAAGCGGCCGTGGGTCTCGACCTCGGGCGTCGCCGCGAGGTCGCACAGCATCAGCACATGGCTCGCGGCCGCACGCGGCGGAACCGGCACGGCACCGTCCTCGGCGCCGAAGGCCGTCGTCGGCGCGATCCGCACCGCGGCCTTCGGTCCGAACGCCTCGGCGACCAGCGCCTGCAGGCCGAGCGAGGCCTGCGGACTCGGCGTGTGGGCGTACGGCACGACGTCGATCTCGGCGGCGGCGCCGCGCTGCAGGCGCGCCAGGCGCTGGAAATAAGGCTCGTCGAGCGGCAGCGCGAAACGCCGTGCGAGGCCGCGCAACCAGCCGATGCAGCCGGCCGCGAGCAGCGCGCGCGGCACGACGACGACCAGCGCCAAGGTGATCGCGAGCAGGTGGATCCACGGCGCCGCCGGCGCGCCGCCGGCCGCATCGCCGGGCCGCGCTTGCAGCGATGCAAAGCCGGCCGCGTCGGGCAACGCAATGCCGGACAGCGCGCTCGCCGGCGCCAGCGCGGTCGAGAGCAGCGCGTGCACGGTCGGCGCCGACAGGAACGTGCTCTCCCAGCCGATCCGGTAGTCGAGCGCGAGGCCGCGCAGATAGAGCCCGCCGATCAGGCCGAGTGCAAGCGCCGCCGCGCCCACATGAAGCAAGGCCTGCGCGCGCAGCGCAGCCGGGCGGGCACTGCGCGCCGACCACAGCGCTGCGAAGCGGGCCAGCGGCGCGACCGCCGCGGCCGGCTTCTCGGTGGCTGCGCCGGCGCGTCCTGCGACCGAGCGCAACCATCCCGCCGCGCCACCCGAGGTCGGCATGCGCAGGCCCAGTTGCAGCAGTCGGTCGGCCGCTTGCCGCAGCCAGCCGGGCCGGGCTGCCGGCCGCCGGCGCAGCATCGCGACGAGCGGCGCGCCGAGCAACAGCAGGTAGACGACGAGGTTCCAGAGCACGACGCCCCAAAGCGGCGGCGTCAGCAGGTTGATGCGCTGCGATGCGCCGATCGGATCGGCGAGCAGGCCGAGCCCGGCAGCCACGACAGCGACCACCGCGCACCAGGCGCCGAGGCGCGGCCGGCGCTCGAGCCAGCGCGCGGTCGCGCGCTCCTTGGGCAGCAGCCGGTGCATCGCGTGGTGCGCGCGCTCGGCGATGAAGACGTCGGCCGGCGCGGCGCTGCCGACCGCCTCGAGCGCGACCCGGTCGACCCAGCGCCGGTCCTCGTCGGTCCAGCTCGGGCTGGCCGCCTCGGCGCTCTCGAACGCCTGCAGCAAGGTCGCCTCGCGGGCCTGGCGCTCGTTCATGCGCGCGCCCCTTGCGAGACCGGAGCGCTGTTGACACAGCGCATCCGCGAACCCCTAGCGCGGCCGTTGTGCATCGATCCAGCTCCTGATCTTTGTCTCCAGCACGTCCAACGGCAACGAGCCGGTGTCGAGGACCTCGTGGTGAAACTGGCGCACATCGAAGCGCGGGCCGAGCGCCGCCTCGGCCTCGCCGCGCAGGCGCCGGATCGTCAGCTCGCCGACCTTGTAGGCCAGGGCCTGGCCGGGATCGGCGATGTAGCGCTCGACCTCGGCGACCGCTTCGGTCCGGCCCTGCGCGCCGTGCGCGAGCAGGTACTCGATGGCGCGGTCGCGCGACCAGCCGAACGCGTGGATGCCGGTGTCGACGACCAGACGCGCGGCGCGCAGCATCTCGAAGTCGTAGGCGCCCATGCGCTGGTACGGATCGGTCTCCATGCCGAGTTCCGGCCCGAGGCTCTCGGCGTACAGCGCCCAGCCTTCGTTGTAGGCGGTGTTGCCGCCGAAGCGGAGCGCCTTCGGCAGCGCCTCGTTCTCCTGCGTCAGGCTGGCCTGGTAGTGGTGGCCGGGCACCGCCTCGTGCAGATAGGCCGCTTCCATCGTGTAGGTCGCGCGCGTCGGCAGGTCGTAGCTGTTGAAGTAGAAGACGCCGGGCCGGCTCGCGTCAGCGCTGCCGCTCGAGTAGCGGGCCGCCGCATCGGTCTTCTCCTGGTACGCCGGCGTCGGCCGGATCTCGAGCCGCGTCTTCGGCAAGGTCAGGAACAGGCGCGGCATCGCGGCCTCGACGCGCTGCCCGATCTCGCGGTAGCCGTCGCCGAGCGCGGCGACCGACGCCGGCCGGAAGCGCGGATCGGTGCGCATCGAAGCCTGCAGTTCGACGAGATTGCCGCGAAAGCCGATGCGCTCGCGCAGCCCGTCCATCGCCGCCTGGATGCGGGCCACCTCGGCAAGGCCGGTGCGGTGGATCGCCTCGGGTGTCGTGCGGATGGTCGTGTTCACCTCGACCAGCAGCTGGTAGTGCTGCCCGCCGCCCGGCACCGCCGACAGGCCGACGCTGCTGCGCGCCTTCGGCAGCACCTCGTCGCGCAGCGCGACGCGCACCCGCGCGAAGGTCGGCAGCAGCCGGTCGCGGATCGCTTCTGCATAGGCACGGGTCAGGCGCTCGCGTTCGGCCTCGCCGACCGACGCCGGGAACGCCCGGATCGGCGCGTAGTAGGTCGAGCCCTCGACGCCCTGCGCGATGAAACGCTCGAACTGCTCGATCAGGTTCGTGATCACGAGACGCGGCTGGACGATGCCGCGCGCTGAGCCCTGGCGCACCCGCGCCAGCGCGCGGTCGAGATAGGCGATGAAGCCGTCGATCCGCGCCAGGCCGGCGTCATAGTCGGCGGCCGTCTTGTAAGGCGCAGCGCCCTGCCCGGACGACAGATCGGGGAAGTAGAGATGCAGCCCGGTCATGTGGTTGAGCTGGAACGGCGCCGAGATCGCCAGCGCCGCGCCGCTGGTCTCGCGCAGGCGGACTGCGCGCTGCCAGGCGAAGCTGTCGTGGACGATCCGATCGACCGGACTCAGCGCGGCCCGATCGATGGCCGTGAGGGCGAGCAGATCGTCTTCGGCGGCCGCGCGTTCGGCCGCGAAGTGGGCATCCGTCAGGTCGTCGCCGAAGCGGCCGGCATCGCTCAGGTCGCCACGCAGCAGCGCCTCGATGGGGTTGCGGCGCAGGTGCCCCGCGTCGCTGTCGGCGAGCAGTCGCTCCAGCCGCGCGCCAGCTTCGGTCGGAAGCGGGCCGCTGGCCGCTGGCGCCGCGGCGCGCTGCACGGGTAGGGGCTGGGCGCAGCCGACCAGCGCCAGCACGGCGAGCGCCGCGAGCATGCGAACACCGGAGGGGGTCATGTGGCCTCGTACGGTCGCTCGAACACTCGCCATCGAAATCCTGTCGTCGGTTGAGATCGCGTCACCAGCTCGATGGGCCGGCTCGCGGCAACCCATGCGCCGGTCAGGCGAGCGCCCGCCCGATCAGCATCTTCTGGACGTCGCTGGTGCCTTCGTAGATCTGGCAGACGCGCACGTCGCGGTAGATGCGCTCGACCGGGAAGTCGCTGACGTAGCCGTAGCCGCCGTGGATCTGGATCGCGGCGCTGCAGACGCGCTCCGCCATCTCGCTGGCAAACAGCTTGCCCATCGCCGCCTCCTTCAGGCACGGCACGCCGGCGTCGCGCAGGCTCGCGGCGTGGCGCACCAGCTGGCGCGCGGCCTCGATCTGCATCGCCATCTCGGCGAGGCGGAACTGCAGCGCCTGGTGCTCGAAGATCGGCTTGCCGAAGGCGACCCGCTCCTTCGCGTAACGCAGCGCGGCATCGAACGCGGCGCGCGCCATCCCGATCGCCTGCGAGCCGATGCCGATCCGGCCGCCCTCGAGGCCGGACAGCGCGATCTTCAGGCCCTGGCCTTCGTCGCCGATCCGGTTGGCGACCGGCACGCGGCAGTTGTCGAATCGGATCTGCGCGGTGTCGCTGGCGTGCTGGCCGAGCTTGTCCTCGATCCGGTCGACGCAGTAGCCGGCGCTCGCGGTCGGCACGATGAAGGCGCTGATGCCCTTCTTGCCCGCGCCCTTGTCGGTCACCGCCATCACGATCGCGACGTCGCCGTTCTTGCCGCTGGTGATGAACTGCTTGACGCCGTTCAGCAC
>JBDSAB010000372.1:0-3455 GCA_039922395.1 Caldimonas sp. | reverse complement strand
CATCAGCTGCGCCGCACCGGCCGTCTGCGGCAGCGCGACGCCAAGCGCGCGCGCCGGCCAGCGCCAGGCTCAAGTCCTTCTGGTGCAGCCCGATTCGGAAGCCCGGATTGAACGTGCGCTTGATCATCCGCTCGCCGTGCACCTCGAGGATCCGCGATGCGGCAAAGCCGCCCATCAGCGCCTGTCGCACCTTCGCCGGATCGGCGCCGGCCTTCGATGCGAACACCAGTGCCTCGCCGACCGCCGCGATATTCAGCGCGACGATGATCTGGTTCGCGACCTTGCAGGTCTGCCCGTCGCCGTTGCCGCCGACCAGCGTGATGTTCTTGCCCATCAGCTCGAACAGCGGCTTGACCTTCTCGAACGTCGCTTCGGGGCCGCCGACCATGATCGTCAGCGAGCCGGCCTTCGCGCCGACCTCGCCGCCGGAAACCGGCGCATCGAGGTAGTCGCAGCCGAGCGCATTGATGCGCTTGGCGAACTCCTTGGTCTCAATCGGCGAGATCGAGCTCATGTCGACGACCGTCTTGCCTTTCGAAAGGCCGGCTGCGACGCCGTCGTCTGCGAACAGGACCTTCTGCACGTCGGGGGTGTCCGGCACCATCACGAAGACGATGTCGGCCTGCTGCGCGACGCTCTTCGCGTCCGGACAGGCGGTGGCGCCGGCGTCGGTGAGCCCTGCCGGCACCTTGCTGCGGGTCGTGACAAAGAGCTGGTGGCCGGCCTTGGCGAGATGGCCGGCCATCGGCGCGCCCATGATGCCGAGGCCGATGAAGCCGAGTTTTTGCGGTGTGGTCATGTCAGCGGAATCGGTTGGAGGAAGGAAGAGTCGGAGTCTGCACCAGCGGCGCCGGCGGCCCAATCGCCGAAGCGTGCGCTGTCACGCGGCGCACCGTCAGGACGCCTTGCGCACGTGCCCGTCGGCCCGTGCTCGTTCGAACCAGCCGAGCCCCGCCTCGGTCTGACCCGCCGGCTTGTATTCGCAGCCGATGAAGCCGGCGTAGCCGATGCGGTCGATGTGCGCGAACAGGAACGGGTAGTTGATCTCGCCCGTTCCCGGCTCGTTGCGGCCGGGGTTGTCGGCGAGCTGCATGTGGCCGATGCGGGCGAGGTGCTTCTGCATGGTCGCGGCCAGTTCGCCTTCGCTGCGCTGCGCGTGGTAGATGTCGTACTGCAGGAGCAGGTTCGACGCGCCGACCTCGTCCATCACCGAGAGCGCCTGCGCGGTGCGGTTCAGGTAGTAGCCGGGGATGTCGTAGGCGTTGATCGGCTCGATCACGGCCTTCAGGCCGGCGCGCTCGAACTCGCGCGCGGCATGGCGCAGGTTGCCGACGTAGGTCTCGCGCAGGCTCGCGTCGCTCGCGCTGGTCGGCGCCTTGCCCGCCATGCAGTGCACCTGCGGCGCGCCGAGCGCCGTCGCGTACTCGATCGCCTGGGCGACGCCCTTCCGGAAGTCGTCGACGCGGTCGGGCAGGCAAGCCAGGCCACGCTCGCCCGCGTCCCAGTCGCCGGCCGGCGTGTTGAAGAGCGCGAGCGCGAGCCCATTGCCCTCGAGCCGGGCCTTGATCTCGGCGGCCGGGAACGGATACGGGAACAGGAACTCGACGGCATCGAAGCCGGAACGCGCGGCACGTTCGAAGCGGTCGAGGAACGGCACCTCGGTGTACATCATCGAGAGGTTGGCGGCGAAGCGGGGCATGGCGGTTTCTTTCTGGAAGCGGGACCGGATCGGTTTTTACTCTAGTCCAGCATGCCGATCGCCGTCGGCGCGTCCTCGCGCGAGATCGCCAGCTCCTCGAACTCGTTGATCGCATCGATCTCGGTGCCCATCGAGATGTTCGTGACGCGCTCCAGCATCACCTCGATCACGACCGGCACCTTGAACTCGTCGAGCCACGCTTCGGCCTGGCGGATCGCCGGGGCGATCTCCTCCTGCTTGTGGACGCGGACGAACTTGCAGCCGAGGCCCTCGACCACCTTCTGGTGGTCGACGCCGTAGCCTTCGAGCTCGGGTGCATTGATGTTGTCGAAGCCGAGCTGCACGCAGTAGTCCATCGAAAAACCGCGCTGCGACTGGCGGATCAATCCGAGGTACGAGTTGTTCACCACCATGTGGATGTACGGCAGCTTGAACTGCGCGCCGACCGCGAGCTCCTCGATCATGAACTGGAAGTCGTAGTCGCCCGACAGCGCGACGATCTTGCGGCCCGGGTCGGCGGCGCGCACGCCGAGCGCAGCCGGAATGGTCCAGCCGAGCGGGCCGGCCTGGCCGCAGTTGATCCAGTTGCGCGGCTTGAAGACGTGCAGGAACTGCGCACCGGCGATCTGCGACAGGCCGATCGTCGACACGTAGCAGGTGTCCCGATCGAAGTTGTTGTTCATGCACTGGTAGACGCGCTGCGGCTTCATCGGCACCGTGTCGAGGTTGGTCTTGCGCAGCATCGTGCGCTTGCGTTCGCGGCATTCGGCGACCCAGGTCGCGCGATCCTTCAGCACGCCCTTCGCCTTCAGATCGCGGGCCACGTCGACCAGCTGCTCGAGAGCCGCCTTCGCGTCGGAGACGATGCCGTAGTCGGGGCTGAAGACGCGGCCGATCTGGGTCGGCTCGATGTCGACGTGGACGAACGTCCGCCCCTTGGTGTAGACCTCGACCGAGCCGGTGTGCCGGTTGGCCCAGCGGTTGCCGATGCCGAACACAAAGTCGGACGCGAGCAGCGTCGCGTTGCCGTAGCGGTGGCTGGTCTGCAGCCCGCACATGCCGGCCATCAGCGGATGGTCGTCGGGGATAGCGCCCCAGCCCATCAGCGTCGGAATCACGGGCACGTTCGTCAGCTCGGCGAACTCCTGCAGCAGCGTGCAGGCATCGGCGTTGATGACGCCGCCGCCGGCGACGATGAGCGGCCGCTCGGCCGCCTGCATCATCGCGATCGCCTTCTCGACCTGGGCCCGCGTCGCCTTCGGCTTGTAGACCGGCAACGGCTCGTAGGTGTCGATGTCGAATTCGATCTCGGCCATCTGCACGTCGAACGGCAGGTCGATCAGCACCGGGCCGGGGCGGCCGGAGCGCATGAGGTGGAAGGCCTGCTGGAACGCGCGCGGCACCTGGGCCGGCTCGCGCACCGTCGTGCTCCACTTCGTCACCGGCTTCGAGATCGACTCGATGTCGACGGCCTGGAAGTCTTCCTTGTAGAGGCGCGCACGCGGCGCCTGGCCGGTGATGCAGAGGATCGGGATCGAGTCGGCGATCGCCGAATAGAGGCCCGTGATCATGTCGGTGCCGGCCGGCCCCGAAGTGCCGATGCAGACGCCGATGTTGCCGGCGACCGCCCGGGTGTAGCCCTCGGCCATGTGCGAGGCGCCCTCGACGTGGCGCGCCAGCACATGCGCGATCGTGCCGCGCTCGCGCAGCGCCGCATAGAGCGGATTGATCGCGGCGCCGGGCACGCCGAAGGCCT
>JBDSAB010000371.1:0-5976 GCA_039922395.1 Caldimonas sp. | reverse complement strand
CGTCGGAAGCCGCGTTGCTGCTGGAGGTTCTGACGCCGATCGCGAAGAGCTGGCCGAGCGAGTGGTGCCTCGAGGCGAACAGCCTCGCGATCCAGATCCACGGCGGCTACGGCTACACGCGCGATTTCCCGGTCGAGCAGTACTGGCGCGACAACCGCCTGAACATGATCCACGAGGGCACGCACGGCATCCAGGCGCTCGACCTGCTGGGTCGCAAGGTCATCATGCAGGAGGGCGCCGGGCTGATGGCGCTGGCGAATCGGATCAAGGCGACGATCGCCGGCGCCGGACCCATCGCGACGCTGTCCGAGCATGCCGATGCCTTGGCCGACGCGCTTAGGCACGTCACCGAGGCGACCCGAGCGGCCTGGGAGACCGGCGATCCCGAGGCTGCGCTCGCCAACGCGACGCCGTACCTGCAGGCGTTCGGCCACATGGTGCTGGCGTGGATCTGGCTCGATGTCGCGATCCGTGCCGAAGCCGAGACGCAGAAGCACACCGACGATGCGCTGGCGCGTGGCCTGCTCGCCGCCTGCACCTACTTTTTCCGCTACGAGCTGCCGCGCATCGGCGCCTGGCTGAAGGTCGTCGAGACGCGCGACGACACCTGCCGGACGATGGCCGAGGAGTGGTTTTGAAGCTGTCGGCTGCCCGGGTCGGCGTCCTGATCTGGGTCCTCATCTACGGCGGCCTGTTCGTCCTCGCCCTCGGCCTCGCGTTGCGCGAGGTTCATGGTCTCCTCGCCGGCTCGGTGTCGATCGGCGGCCTCGTGGCCCTGGCCATCGGCATCGTGCTGATCTGGTACCGCAGCCGGCTGCTGCGCGTCGTTGCGCCACCGGCCGTCGACGCTTCCGCCCACCAACCTTGAAGGCACTCCGATGAGCACACCTGTCCTGAAGCTGTTCGACCTCACCGGCAAGACCGCGCTCGTCACCGGCGGCTCGCGCGGGCTTGGCCTGCAGATCGCCGAGGCACTCGGCGAGGCCGGCGCGCGCGTCCTGCTGACCTCGCGCAAGGCGTCCGACCTCGAGGAGTCGGCCGCGCATCTGCAAGCCAAAGGCATCGACACGCGCTGGATCGCCGCCGACGCGAGCCAGCCGGCCGAGATCGCGCGGGTCGCCGCCGATGCGATGGAGCGCCTCGGCCAGGTCGACATCCTCGTCAACAACGCCGGCGCGACCTGGGGCGCGCCGGCCGAGGACTACCCGATCGACGCCTGGGACAAGGTGATGAACCTGAACATCCGGAGCATCTTCCTGATGTGCCAGGCGATCGGCAAGGCGAGCATGCTGCCGCGCCGCTCGGGCCGCATCATCAACATCGCGTCGATCGCCGGTCTCGCCGGCAACACGGCCGAGATGAAGATGGTCGCCTACAACACCAGCAAGGGCGCGGTCGTCAACTTCACGCGCACGCTGGCGGGCGAGTGGGGCCAGTTCGGCATCACCGTCAACGCGATCGCACCGGGCTTCTTCCCGAGCAAGATGACGAAGGGGCTGCTGCAGCAGGTGGGGGCGGAGAACATGGCCAAGCGCGCGCCGCTGCAGCGCCTCGGTGATGACGACGACCTGAAGGGTGTCGCGCTGCTGTTCGCCTCGGCGGCCGGCAAGCACATCACCGGCCAGACCCTGCCGGTCGATGGCGGCGTGTCGGCGATCCACACGGCCTGACCCGACCGGCGGCGATGAAGTTTCCGGTCCGCATCCCGTTCATCGAGACGCTCGGTTTCGAGCTGGTCCGCTTCGATGCGAGCGGCAGCGAGATCGCCGTCGAGGTGCGCGACGACATGTGCAACTCGTGGAGCGTGGCCCACGGCGGCGTGACGATGACCTTGCTCGACGTCGTGATGGCGCATGCCGCACGGCGCAGCGGCATCCAGCCGGGCGATACCGCGGTCGGCGTCGTCACGGTCGAGATGAAGACGACCTTCATGCGGCCCGGCGTCGGCCGGCTGCTCGGCCGCGGCAAGCTGCTGCACCGGACCATCTCGCTCGCGTTCTGCGAAGCATCGGTCGTCGATGTCGACGACAAGCTGATCGCACACGCGACCGGGACCTTCAAGTACTTGAAGGGGCTGCCGGTCGGCGGCCGCAAGATCCAGCGTGACGACGCGTCCGACTAGGCCGTGTCGGCGATCCGCGCGCGCCGCGCCCCTCCCATAGCGAAAAATTGGCTCCAAGGAGACCCACGATGACGACCACCAACAAGCAGATCCACCTCGCATCGCGACCCGACGGCGAGCCGACGGTCGCGAACTTCCGCCTGGTCGAGGCCCCACTGCCGACCTTGCGCGAGAACCAGGTGCTCGTGCGCAACCACTACCTCAGCCTCGATCCGTACATGCGCGGACGCATGAACGATGCCAAGAGCTACGCGGTGCCGCAAGAACTCGACAAGGTGATGGGCGGCGGCACGGTCGGCGAGGTTGTCGAGTCGAAGCACGCGAACTACAAGCCGGGCGACAAGGTGGTCGGCGTCGGCGGCTGGCAGCAGTACGCGGTCCTCGACGGGGCGACGCCGGGCCTGATGCGCAAGGTCGACACCACGCGCATTCCGCTGTCCGCCTACCTGGGTGCCGTCGGAATGCCAGGCGTCACGGCGTGGTACGGACTGATGAAGATCTGCGAGCCGAAGGCCGGCCAGACGATCGTCGTCAGCGCGGCGAGCGGTGCCGTCGGCAGTGCTGTCGGCCAGCTCGCGAAGGCGAAGGGCTGCCGCGCGGTCGGCACGGCCGGCGGCGTCGACAAGTGCCGCTACGTCGTCGAGGAGCTCGGCTTCGACACCTGCATCGACTACAAGGCGCACGGCGATCCGAAGTCGCTGTACGGCGCGCTGAAGGAGGCCACGCCGGACGGCGTCGACGGCTGCTTCGAGAACGTCGGCGGCGCGGTGCTCGATGCGACGCTCGCGCGCATGAATGCGTTCGGCCGCATCGCGCTGTGCGGGATGATCAGCGGCTACAACGGCGAGCCGATCCCGCTGCAGCACCCGCAGCTGCTGCTGCAGTCGCGGCTGCGGATCGAGGGCTTCATCGTCAGCGAGCACATGGAGATCTGGCCGGAGGCGCTGAAGGAGCTCGGCACGATGGTCGCGATGGGCCAGCTGAAGTACCGCGAGACCATCGCCGAAGGGCTCGAGTCGGCGCCCGAAGCGTTCATGGGGCTGCTGAAGGGCCGCAACTTCGGCAAGCAGCTCGTCAAGCTGGTCTGAGCCGGCCGCCGCTGCGCCTGATCGCGTCGATCGCGCCTGCTTCCCATCACCTCCGACTCCCATGCCCGACCTGATCCTGCATCACTACGCGACCTCGCCGTTCTCCGAGAAGGTCCGCCTCGTCCTCGGCCTGAAGAAGATGGCGTGGCGGTCGGTGACGGTGCCCGTCATGCTGCCGAAGCCCGACGTCATCGCGCTGACCGGCGGCTACCGTCGCACGCCGTTCATGCAGATCGGCGCCGACGTCTACTGCGATTCGGCGCTGATGTGCCGCGTGATCGATCGCCTGGCGCCGAATCCGCCGCTCTATCCGACCGGCAGCGCCGGCTTGTCCGAGCTCGTCGCCCAATGGGCGGACTCGGCCTTGTTCTGGACCGCGGTGCCGTACACGATGCAGCCGGCCGGCGCGCCGCACATCTTCGGCGATGCGCCGGTCGAGTACCTGAAGGCGTTCCGCGACGATCGCGCGGCGATGACGGCCGGCATGCGCCGCCCGACCTTCGCCGATGCAGGGGTGCAGTTGAAGCGCTACGTCGGCTGGCTCGACACCCTGCTGGCCGACGGCCGGAGCTGGCTGATGGGCGCCGAACCGAGCATCGCCGACTTCTCCGCCGCGCAGTCGATCTGGTTCGTGCGCCGCGCGCCACCGGTTGCGACCGTGCTGGCGCCGTACCGGCGCGTGCTGGCCTGGTACGAGCATGTGCAAGCGCTCGGCCATGGCGAGCCGACGCCGATGTCGAGCGAAGAGGCGATCGAGGCGGCGCGCGCCGCTGGCTCGCCGGTGCACGTGCTGGTCGCGCCGGGCGAGGTGTTCAACGCGGGGGCCGACGTCAGCGTCACGCCGACCGACTACGCCCACGACCCGGTCGAAGGCCGCCTCGTCGGACTCGACGACGACGAGGTCGTGATCGCGCGCGAGGATGCGCGCGCCGGCCATGTGCAAGTGCACTTCCCCCGCATCGGCTACCAGGTCAAGGCGGTTGCGCGGGCTTGATGGATCGATGTCCTGAACTGAAAGCGAGAGTCCGATGAAACGTTTCGAAGGTCGCACCGCCGTCATCACCGGGGCCGGCTCCGGCTTCGGCCTCGAGGTCGCGCGGATCTGTGCGCGCAAGGGCATGAATCTGGTGCTCGCCGACGTCCAGCAGGACGCGCTCGACCGGGCTGCCGAGGAGCTGCGTGCGACCGCTGCCGGGGTTCTCGCGCAGCGCCTGGACGTCTCCAGCGGCGCCGAGATCGAGGCGCTCGGCGCGGCTGTCGCGGCCCGCTTCGGCGCTCCGCATTTCGTCTTCAACAATGCAGGCGTCGGCGGAGCCGGCGGGCTGATCTGGGAAAGCTCGCTGAAGGACTGGGAGTGGGTTCTCGGCGTCAACCTGATGGGCGTCATCCATGGCACCCGCGTCTTCACGCCGATGATGCTGGAGGCCGCGCGCAAGGACCCCGGCTACGAGGGCCACATCACCAACACCGCGTCGATGGCCGGCCTCGTCAACATGCCGAACATGGGTGTCTACAACGTCAGCAAGCACGCGGTCGTGTCGCTCACCGAGACGCTGTACCACGACCTGCGGCTGGTGACCGACCAGATCGGCGTGTCGGTGCTGTGCCCGTTCTTCGTGCCGACCGGCATTGTCGCAAGCGACCGCAACCGGCCCGCCGAGTTGCGCGACGCCGGTGGCCCGTCGAAGAGCCAGCTGGTCGGCAAGGCGATGAGCGAGAAGGCGATCGGCAGCGGCAGGGTCAGCGCGGTCGACGTCGCCGGCTTCGTGATCGACGCGGTCGCGCAGGACCGCTTCTATGTCTACAGCCACCCGAAGTCGCTGTCGAGCGTGCAGACCCGGCTCGAGGACGTTGTGCAGTCGCGCAACCCGACCGATCCGTTCGCCGCCAAGCCGGAGATCGGTGCCGCGCTGAAGAAGGCGCTGCGCGCCGCCGATTGACGTCGCGGTGAGCGACGCTCCCGAAGCCGGCCGGGCGGCCGACATCGAGCCGTTCTGGCTCGCCTACCAGCGCGCCTGCGCGGTCAAGGTCGAAGGCTTCTCGGCCTCGGCGCTCGGGCACACCCGGCATCTGGCCGATGCGCTCGCCGAGCTGGTCGCGGCCGGCGTGAAGCGCGCGCATGCGACCTTGCTGCGCGATTTCGAGAAGGACCTCGAGCCGCTGCCGCAGCCCGGCGAGCACCTCGTGGTCCTCGACGGCGACGGCATGCCGCGCGCGATCGTGCGCACGACGCACGTCGAGAAGCGCCGCTTCAACGAGATCGACGATGCATTCGCGTTCGAGGCCGGCGAAGGCGACCTCACGTTGCGCTGGTGGCTGACCGCGCATCGGCAGGACTATGCCGAGCGCGCCGAGGCCGAAGGCTTCGAGGCGCACGAACGCCTCGAGCTGGTGCTCGAGTATTTCGAGGTCGTCTGGCCGCCGATCGCCGCACTGCCTTCGGAGACGCCGCCCCCGGCTTAGCAAGCGATCCGGCTTCGATCAGCAGCCGAGACGCACCGCCTGCAGAGGACGTCCGGTGCCGGCGTCGACGACGATGAGATTGAGGTCGCGGCGGTGGGCCGCATCGACAGCCGCCGGCAGTTCGTACACCAGCGTCTGCGGCGCGTCGGCGCGTGCGGCCCAGGCCGCGACGGTCCGGTAGTCGCGAACCACGTTGTCGTGCTTCAAGGTGACGCCTTCGTTCTCGCCGGCCTTGACCGCGGTGACGTGATCCTGCTCGGTGACCGCCCAGTAGGCGGCCAGGCGCTTCGGCGCGTTCGGCGT
>JBDSAB010000370.1:0-5539 GCA_039922395.1 Caldimonas sp. | reverse complement strand
CCGAGCCCCTCGAGCGGCTGCGGCAGGTGGCCCATGCCGGCGTTGTTGACGAGGATGTCGAGCCGGCCGAACCCGTCGAGCGCGGCCTCGATCATCGCCTTGACGTCGGCGCCGCGCGAGACGTCGGCGACGACGCTGCGCGCCGAGGCGCCGAGCGCCTTGACGACGCGCTCGCCGCCGGCCCGGTCGCGGTCGGCGATCAGCACCTTCGCGCCCTCGGCGACGAACTTCGCCGCGATGCCCTCGCCGAATCCGGAGCCGCCGCCGGTCACGATCGCGACCTTGCCTTCGAGTCTCATGGTGTCTCCGTTCAGCCGTGGTGGATCGCGATCGTCTTCAGGGTCGAAAAGCCGTACAGCGCCTCGAAGCCTTTCTCGCGGCCGTGGCCCGAGTGCTTGACGCCGCCGAACGGCAACTCGACGCCGCCGCCGGCGCCGTAGTTGTTGACGAAGACCTGCCCGCACTGGAGCTTCCTCGCCATCCGCAGCTGGCGCCCGCCGTCGCGGGTCCAGACGCCGGCGACCAGGCCGTAGGCGGTGCCGTTGGCGATGCGCAGCGCGTCGGCCTCGCCGTCGAACGCGATCAGCACCTGGACCGGACCGAAGATCTCTTCGTGCGCGAGGGCGTGCGCGTCCGGCACGTCGTCGAGCAACGTCGGCCGCACGTAGTAGCCGCCGCGCGGCGCGTGGGCGGCGAGCTCGGCCTGCGCCGCGACCTTGAGGCCGCTGTCGCGCGCGACGCCGAGGTAGTGCTCGACGACGTCGCGCTGGCGTTTCGAGATCACCGGGCCGACATCGAGGTCGTCGAGCGCCGGCCCGACCTTGAGCGCGCGGTAGCGCTCGGCCATGCGCCGCCGCACTTCGTCGAACACCGGCCGCTCGACAAGGATGCGCGACGCCGCCGAGCAGGTCTGGCCGGCGTTCTGGATGCCGGCGTTGACGAGGAACGGCAGCGCCGCATCGAGGTCGGCATCGGCGAACACGATCTGCGGGCTCTTGCCGCCGAGCTCGAGCGTGACCGGCACGACGTTCTGCGCCGCCGCAGTCTGGATCAGCCGGCCGGTGCCGACCGAGCCGGTGAACGACAGGTGGGCGACGCCGGGGTGCGCCGCCAGCGCCGCGCCGGCTTCATCGCCGAGGCCGGTCACGACATTCAGCGCACCGTCCGGCAGGCCAGCCTCGGCGCAGATCCGGGCGAATGCGAGCACCGTCAGGCAGGCCTCCTCGGCCGGCTTCAGCACGCAGGCGTTGCCCATCGCGAGGGCGGCACCGACGCTGCGCCCGACGATCTGCATCGGGTAGTTCCACGGCACGATGTGGCCGGTCACGCCGTGCGGCTCGCGCAGGGTCAGCGCGGTGTAGCCGTTCTGGAACGGCAAGGTCGCGCCGTGCACCTTGTCGGCAGCGCCGCCGTAGAACTCGAGGTAGCGCGCCAGCGCGACCGCGTCGGCGCGACCCTGCTTCAGCGGCTTGCCGACGTCGAGCGCCTCGAGCCGGGCCAGCATCTCGACGTTGTCGAGCACCTTGCGGCCGATCGCGCCGAGCAGGCGGCCGCGCTCGGCCGCGGTCAGTGCGCCCCACGGGCCGTCGAGGGCCGCGCGGGCGGCGCCGACCGCGGCATCGACGTCGGCCGCGCGGCCGCGCGCGATCGCGGCCAGCGCACTTCCGTCCGACGGGTTCTCGAGCGCGATCGTGTCGCCGGCGTCGGCGCCGCGCCAGCGGCCGCCGATCAGCAGCTGGCTCGCATCGAACGGAATGTCGGTTGTCATGTTGTCTCCTGGACGTCGAGGTCGCGCAACGAGTTCGAGAGCGCGGCCGGCGTGGTCTTCGTGTGCGATCGGACAAGACCTGTCGCTGCCCTCGTTCCGCGCACCGATCGCGCCCGGTCCGCGCGCCGACGTTCGATCCGCACGCGGCCCCGGCCGCCTCGCTGCGCGGCATTTGCGCCATCATATTCACTCGTCCCGTCCGCGACCGAGTCCGCCATCAGCCTCTTCCTGCTCAAGCGCATCGCGACCTTCGTCGCGACCCTGCTCGCCGCGTCGGCCCTCGTCTTCGCGATGCTCGACATCCTGCCGGGCAATGCGGCCGAAGTCATGCTCGGCGCGACCGCGACCCCCGAAGCGGTGCAGGCGCTGACCGTCAAGCTCGGCCTCGATCGCCCGCCGCTCGAACGCTACGGCCTGTGGATGAAGGGGCTCGCGACCGGCGACCTCGGCATCAGCGTCTCGTACGACACGCCGATCGCGCCGCTGATCGTCGAACGCCTCGCGGTCACGTTGCCGCTTGCGCTGATGGCGATGGCGCTGACGACGGTGCTCGCGCTCGGCCTCGGCCTGTACGCCGCCTCGCACCACAACCGGCCCGGCGACGTCGGCGTGATGACGGCGAGCCAGATCGGCCTCGCAATTCCGAACTTCTGGTTCGCGATCCTCTTGATCCTGCTGTTCGCGGTGAAGCTGCAGTGGTTCTCGGCCGGCGGCTTTCCGGGCTGGGACGACGGCATCTGGAACGCCTTCAAGGCGCTCGTCCTGCCGGCGGTCGCGCTCGCGGTGGTGCAGGCCGCGATCCTCGCCCGCATCACGCGGTCGGCCGTGCTCGACGTGATGCGCGAGGACTTCGTACGGACCGCGCGCGCGAAGGGCCTGTCGCGCCGCGCGGTGCTCTGGCGCCACGTGCTGCGCAACGCCTTCGTGCCGGTGCTGACGGTGATGGGCCTGCAGTTCGCGAGCCTGCTGGCCGGCACGATCGTCGCCGAGAACGTGTTCTCGCTGCCCGGGCTCGGCCGGCTCGTCTTCCAGGCGATCGCCAACCGCGACCTCGGCGTCGTCCGCAACGTCGTGATGCTGCTCGCGGCGTCGGTCATCGTGATCAACTTCCTCGTCGACGTGCTGTATGTCGTGGTCGACCCGCGCCTGAATACGAGCCATGGCTGAGCTCGCGGTCGCGGTCGGGCCGCTGCCCTCGGCGAGCGCCTGGCGTCGCGCGCTGCGCCATCCGAGCTTCGCGATTGGCGGCGTGCTGGTGCTGCTGCTGCTCGCGACCGCGGCGCTGTCTTGGGTCTGGACCCCGCATGCGGCGACCGAGATCGACATCGCGCACCGCCTCGAACTGCCGAGCGCGCGCCACTGGCTCGGCACCGACGGCTTCGGCCGCGACGTCGCGTCGCTGCTGATCGTCGGCGCGCGCAACTCGATCGCGGTCGGCATCGTCGCGGTCGGCATCGGCATCGCGTTCGGCGTCGCCCTCGGCCTGCTCGCATCGGCGCGGCGCGGCTGGGTCGAGGAGGCGGTGATGCGCCTCTCGGACTTCACGTTCGCGTTCCCGGCGCTGCTCTCGGCGATCATGCTGACCGCGATCTACGGGCCCGGCCTCTACACCTCGATCGTCGCGATCGGCATCTTCAACATACCGGTGTTCGCGCGCATCACGCGCGCCGCCGCCAATGCCATCTGGTCGCGCGAGTTCGTCCTCGCGGCGCGCGCCTGCGGCAAGGGCGCCTGGCGCATCACGATCGAGCACGTGCTGCCGAACATCGCGTCGCTGCTGATCGTGCAGGCGACGATCCAGTTCGCGCTCGCGATCCTGGGCGAGGCCGCCCTCAGCTACCTCGGGCTCGGCACCCAGCCGCCGCAGCCGAGCTGGGGCCGGATGCTGAACGAGGCGCAGGGCATGATGTTCAAGGCCCCGCAGCTCGCGATCTGGCCCGGCCTGGCCATTGCATTGTCGGTACTCGGCCTCAACCTGATGGGCGACGGTCTGCGCGACCTGATGGATCCCAAACTCGCACGCAAGAGGTAGCTCGCATGAAGATCGATTTCGTTTCCGACGTCGCCTGCCCGTGGTGCGCGGTCGGCCTGAACGCGCTCGAACGGGCGCTCGAGCGGATCGGCGACGAGATCCCGGTCGAGCTGCACTTCGAGCCGTTCGAGCTGAACCCGACCCTCGCCCCCGAAGGCGCCGACGCCGCCGAGTACCTGCGCGCGAAGTACGGCCTGTCGCCCGAACAGCTCGCGAAGAATCGCGCGAACATCCGCGACCGCGGTGCCGCGGTCGGCTTCGCGTTCGGCGAACGCGCCCACGTCTGGAACACGTTCGACGCGCATCGGCTGCTGCACTGGGCCGGCCTTGAAGGCAAGCAGCGCGAGCTCAAGCATGCACTGCTGCGCGCTTATCACGGCGAGGGCCGGAACCCGGGCGCGCCCGACGTGCTGGTCGAGCTGGCCGGCGAAGTCGGCCTCGACCCGCAGCGCGCGAAAGCGATCCTCGCGAGCGACGAGTACACGGCCGAGGTGCGCGAGCGCGAACGCCACTGGCAGCAGCTCGGCATCCACTCGGTGCCGGCGGTGATCGTCAACGACCGCCACCTGATCTCGGGCGGCCAGCCACCCGAGGTGTTCGAGCAGGCCCTGCGCCAGATCGCGGCCGAACGCGCCTGAGCGCTCGGATGGCGCGCAACATCGAGATCAAGGCGCGCATCGCGAGCGTCGAGGCGGTGCTGGCGCGGGCCGCGCCGATCGCCGACGGCGCGCCGGTCGTGATCGACCAGGACGACACGTTCTTCGCGGTGGCCCATGGCCGCCTGAAGCTGCGACGCTTCGCCGACGGCAGCGCCGAGCTGATCCAGTACCACCGGGACGATCGCGCCGACGCGAAGGCATCGGACTACGTGCGCGTGCCGGTCGCCGATGCCGATGCGCTCGGCGCGGCGCTGATGCGCGCATGCGGGACCCGCGGCCGGGTCCGCAAGCGCCGCCTGCTGCTGATGGCGGGACAGACCCGCATCCACCTCGATCGCGTCGACGGCCTCGGCGACTTCCTCGAGCTCGAGGTCGTCCTGCGCGACGGCCAGAGCGATGCCGACGGCACCGCCATCGCCGAGCGCCTGATGACGGCGCTCGCGATCGCGCCCGAGGCTTGGCTGGCCGGCGCCTACCTCGACCTCGCGACCGGCTGATCGGCGCGGGCAGCGACACGTCGGCAATCGCCGTTATCGTCGCCAGCGACACCCCTCGACCCTCCCGCCGTGGCCCTGCTCGAAGTCAATGACCTGCGCGTCACGCTGCCGACGCCGCGCGGCCCTGCCGATGCGCTGCGCGGCGTCTCGTTCGCGCTCGAACGCGGCGAGACCGTCGGCCTGATCGGCGAATCCGGCTGCGGCAAGTCGATGACCGCGCTCGCGCTGATGGGCCTCTTGCCCGATGCGGCGCGGACCAGCGGGTCGGTGCGCTTCGACGGCACCGAACTGCTCGGCCTCGACGATGCCGCGATGGGCCGCCTGCGCGGTCGCCGGATCGGCATGGTGTTCCAGGAACCGATGACGGCCCTGAACCCGCTGCACACGATCGGCCGCCAGGTCGCCGAGCCGCTGCGCCTGCACAAGGGCCTGTCGATCGACGCCGCGCGCGCGGAAGCGCTGCGCCTGCTCGACCAGGTGCGGCTGCCGTCGGCGGCCCAGCGCCTCGACGCCCACCCGCACCAGCTGTCGGGCGGCCAGCGCCAGCGCGTCGTCATCGCGATGGCACTGGCCTGCGGACCCG
>JBDSAB010000369.1:0-3003 GCA_039922395.1 Caldimonas sp. | reverse complement strand
GCTCGAGCGCGGTGTCCTGGTGGCTCGTCAGCACGACGATGCCGCCGCGCCGCAAGTGAGCCGAGACCAACTCGCGCAGCCAGCCGGCGGCCCGTTCGTCGAGGGCGTCGAACGGCTCGTCCAGGATCCACAGCGGCAGCTCGGCGCCGAGCTCGAGCCGGGTCAGCGCAGCGCGCCGCCGCTGGCCTTGCGAGAGCAGCCGCGTCGGCAGGTGCTCGTGTCCGCGCAGGCCGGCGCGCGCGAGTGCCTGCAACGCCTCGGCGCGGCTGCAGGTGATGTCGGCGAGCAGGGAAGCCGACTCGAGGTTCTCGAGCGCCGACAAGTCGTCCTTCAACGCCGCGGCATGACCGAGGTGCAGGTGCTGGCGGTTGAAGGCCTCGCGCGTCTTCGCGATCGGCTCGCCCTGCCAGCGCACCTCGCCGTCGGTCGGTGTCGCCAGGCCGCACAGCATCCGCAGCAGGCTGGTCTTGCCGGCGCCGTTCGCACCGCGCACGCGGACCATCTGGCCGGCGGTGGCGCTGGCCCGAAGGCCGCGGAACAGCTCCCGGTCGCCGCGCACGCAGCGCAGGTCGCGCAACTCGAGCTTGAGCGGTGGGCGGGATGGTGCGTGCAGCCGCGTCCGCACGGCGATCGCGGCGCGGACGGAGGGGCTTCGCTCGGCGATGAGCTGGGCGCTCATGGGCTGGTCGTGGACGCTCGGGAAACGGAGTGTTGTCAGCTTAACCTGACACTCATACTATGTGCAATATGTTGACAGATGCGGTTCCTGCTCCGGTCCGGCGACGCTCGGGAAAACCCCATGCGATCGTGATCGGAAGTGGCTTCGGCGGACTCGCTGCGGCGGTCCGTCTCGGTGCCCGCGGCTACCGCGTCACGGTGCTCGAGCAGCTCGATCAGCCCGGCGGCCGCGCCTGCGTGCACCGCCAGGACGGCTACACCTTCGATGCCGGCCCGACCGTCATCACCGCGCCGTTCCTGTTCGAGGAGTTGTGGAAGCTGTGCGGCCGGCGCCTGCAGGACGACGTCGACCTGCGGCCGGTGTCGCCGTTCTACCGGATCCGCTTCGACGACGGCACCACCTTCGACTACAGCGGCGATGCGCAGGCGATGCGCGCCGAAGTCGCGCGCCTCGCGCCCGCGGACGTCGACGGCTACGAGCGCTTCCTGCGCGCCAGCGAGGCGATCTTCCGCGTGGGCTTCGAGGAACTCGGACATCGACCGTTCAGCACCTGGACCGACATGGCGAAGGTGCTGCCGGCGCTGCTGAAGCTCGAGGGTTATCGCACCGTCTATGCGCTGGCCTGCAAGCACGTCGCCGATCCGCGCCTGCGCGTCGTGCTGACATTCCAGTCGCTGCTGGTCGGCGGCAATCCGTTCTCGACGACCTCGGTGTACTGCCTGATCGCGTTCCTCGAGCGGCGCTGGGGCGTGCATTTCGCGATGGGCGGCACCGGCAAGCTGGTCGAGGGCCTGGTGAGCCTGATCGAAGGGCAGGGCGGCGCGCTGCGGCTCAACCAGGCGGTCGCCGAGATCACGGTGCAAGGTCGCACCGCGACCGGTGTTCGACTGGGCAGCGGCGAGACGCTGGCCGCCGACGTGGTCGTCTCGAATGCCGATTCGGCCTGGACCTACCGGCACCTCGTGCCGGCGGCGCACCGGCGGCGCTGGACCAACCGGCGGCTCGATCGCGCGCGTTATTCGATGAGCCTGTTCGTCTGGTACTTCGGCACCCGGCGCCAGTATCCCGATGTCGCCCACCACACGATTGCGCTCGGGCCGCGCTATCGCGAGCTGCTGACCGACATCTTCGACCGCAAGCTGCTGGCCGAGGACTTCAGCCTCTACCTGCACCGCCCGACCGCGACCGATCCCTCGCTGGCGCCGCCGGGCTGCGACGCGTTCTATGTGCTGTCGCCGGTGCCGCATCTGGAAAGCGGGACCGACTGGCAGGCCCGCGCCGAGCCGTATCGCAAGGCGATCGAGCAGCGCCTCGAAGCGACGCTGCTGCCGGACTTGTCGAACCAGATCGCGACCTCGCGCCTGCTGACGCCGCAGGATTTCCAGGATCGGCTGTCGTCCTACCGCGGTGCCGCGTTCGGGCTCGAGCCGGTGCTGACGCAGAGCGCCTGGTTCCGGCCGCACAACCGCAGCGAGGAGCTCGACCGCCTGTACCTCGTCGGTGCCGGCACCCATCCTGGCGCCGGACTGCCCGGCGTCCTTTCATCGGCCCGTGTCCTCGATTCGGTGGTGCCCCATGCAGACGATCTCAACTGCCCCCTTCCTGCCGACGGCCGCATCGCGAGCCCCCGCTTCGCGGGCTGACGCCGGCGACCTGGCGGCGTGCCGGGACGCGCTGCGCCACGGCTCGCGAACGTTCCTGGCGGCTTCGCTGCTGCTGCCGCGCGCGGTGCGCGATCCGGCGTGTGCGCTGTATGCCTTTTGTCGCCTCGCCGACGACGCCGTCGACGGCGCCGGATCGGCACCCGATGCGGTCGGCCGGTTGCGCGAGCGCCTCGCGCGGGCCTGCGCGGGCGACCCGATGCCGGCGCCGGCGGATCGCGCGCTCGCTGCGGTGGTCCGGCAGTTCGCGATTCCGCGGGCGCTGCTCGAGGCGCTGTTGGAGGGTTTCGAGTGGGACGCCGAGGGCCGCCGCTACGACACGCTCGATGACCTGCACGCGTACGCCGCTCGCGTCGCCGGCTCGGTCGGCGCGATGATGGCGTTGGTGATGGGTGTCCGCTCGCCGGACGCGGTCGCGCGCGCTTGCGACCTCGGGGTCGCAATGCAGCTGTCGAACATCGCGCGCGACGTCGGCGAGGATGCTCGCAACGGTCGCCTCTACCTGCCGCGCGCGTGGTTGCACGAGGCCGGGATCGCGCCGGAGCGCTGGCTGGCAGCGCCCACGTTCGAGCCGGCGCTCGGCGGCGTCGTCCGTCGCATCCTCGATGCCGCCGACGTGCTGTATGCGCGTGTCGATGCCGGGGTTGCCTCTCTGCCCCTCGG
>JBDSAB010000368.1:0-5980 GCA_039922395.1 Caldimonas sp. | reverse complement strand
TCTCAACCTTTTCGCGTATTCCGGAAGCGCTCAGGCGGCACCGCTCCGGGGCGCTTGATCTTCAGCCATGTAAACAGTAAGGCAACTTTCGCGATGCCAGCGCGCCGCAAGCGAAATTTGGGATGGCGGTAGGGATGGTGGATCGACTGCCACGACTAGCTGCAAAGACGCATGATCATTAGCGCTCCGGCGGAAGCGGTGGGATTCGAACCCACGGAAGGGTCTCCCCTTCGCCGGTTTTCAAGACCGGTGCCTTCGACCGCTCGGCCACGCTTCCGATGAAGTTTCTCGATCGATTGTATCGACCGAGTGCCTCGAGAAGTCCCTCCACGAGAGCCTCGTCTCGGCAGAAGCATTCGCGAAACCGACGCGGTTACCGTTCCCGCGCGGCCTCGTGGAATGCCTGTTGGACCGGTGACAGCAAGAACTCGAGCACGGTGCGCCGGCCCAGCAGGATCTCGGCGTTCGTCTGCATGCCGGGAGCCAATGCCAGCTGCCCACCGGCGTGGTCGATGACCATCGAACGCAGCGACACGAGGGCCTTGTAGGCCAGCGGCATCGACACCGGATCCCGAGCACCTCTGCGGTCGATGCCTCCGGGCGCAGCTGCGGACTCGCTGGAGTCCGCGCCGACGTGCTCGATGGTGCCGTCGATCATTCCATAGCGCTGAAACGGAAATGCCGCCAGCTTGAGCCGGACGATCTGGCCAGGCCGGATGAAGCCGATGTCCTGGTTGTCGACCCAGACCTCGGCCTTCAACCGCTCGCCGTCCGGCACAACCGTCAAAAGCACGGTACCCGGCTGGACCACCGTGCCGACGGTGTGGGTGGCCAGGTCCTTGACGGTGCCCGTCTGCGGTGCTTTCAGCTCGAGAAGCTCTTGTCGATGAGCCTGCTTGCCCAGATCCTGCGATAGCTTTTCGAGTTGGGCTTCGACCTCGTGTCGCTCGGCGTGCAATTGGCGCCGGTTGTCGGATCGGATCTGGAGCAGCCGAGTCTCCGACAGCGTGATTGCGGCGCGCGCCGACTCGATGACATGCCGCTGCGTCTTCAGCTCCTGCTCTTTTTCGATCCGGTCGCGCCGCTTCTCCGAACCCATGATCGCACCGGCAAAGCCGTCCTTCACCAGGTTCTCGAAGGCTTCGTCTTGAGCGCGGTAGTGCGGAAGGATCTCGCTCAGCTTGGCGCTGACCTGCATGGCCGTGGCGAGATCCTGACGGGCTTTTTGCAGGTTCGCACGCTCCGCACCGAGTGCGGATTCGAGCGCCGCGCGATTGGCCCGGAACTGCGCCAGCAGTTCGCGGAAGAGGGCCGCGGAGTCGTCCGCAATCGCGCTGAACTCGCGCTCGCCGATCTCGGCGTCGAGGCGTCGCAGCGTCATCGCCTTCCTACGGCGATCGAGCTCAAGCGTCTTGCCATCGGCCTCGGAGGCCACCGAGTCCATGCGCATCAGAACCTGACCTTCGTGCACCGTTTCGCCTTCTTTCACCAGGATCTGATGGACGATGCCGGCCTCGGCGGGCTGCACGATCTTCAGGAAGCTCTCCGGGACCAGCTTGCCCTGCGCGACAGCGACGATGTCGAGTTGGCCCCATGTCGCCCACGCCAACAAGGCAGCGAGAAGCGCCAACAAGCTATAGAGAACGCTCCGGCCAAGCGGCGCGGGCGGTGAGTCCTGAAGGCGCAGCAGCGACGGCGAAAATTCCAGCGCGGCAGCCTCGGCTTCACGTGACCGCTGACCGCTCGAATGGCGCGGCTCGATGGCCGTCGCTGGCGTCATCGGATCGCCCTCCGCCTCTCCGGCTGCGTTCTGTCGATCGAGAGCAAAGCGTCGGCCAGAACCCAATAGTCCAAATCGCTCACAGGCGTTCGAACCCGTCTTGCAAACCCGCGAACAGCGGTAGCGACGCGTCGTTCGATCGCATCAACGAAGGCGGCGTCAGGCTCGGGTCGAAGCCTGCGCTCGCCGCAAGGCTGCCTCGCGCCAGCGAAGCCGAACGGGTGTCCCACCCCCAGGCCGCATCGGGCCCCTCTGCCTCGAACCCGTTCAGCTTAGCGCGCATCCTCTGCCAATCGAGCGCATAGGAGACGGAGGACTTCGAGGATGGCAGGCCGTCGGTGTCGTCCTGCCGTGCGTGCAGCGTTCCGCGAGCGATCTCGTCGAAGTGGCTTAGAACGATGTCGGGACTCGGTTGCGGCGCGAACCAGGCGTCGGCGACTTGCTGGATGCGTCGGTCCAGTTCACTGCGCGTACCGAGCCCGTCGTCGGCGTGGACCGGCAGACTTTCTGCGCTGATGCCGGTCGATCGGTCGTTGGATTGCGCGAGAGCACGCTGTGTCGACGCATCGAGTCCGAATGGCGTGGTGACGCCATCAGCGGTTGAAGATGTTGATCTGTTGCTGGCAGCGTCCATCCCTTCGATCAGATCAATGAGTGCTGTTCCGTCGTTCGGCGTGAGCGCGAGATCAGATTCCGGTGTGCCAATCCGAGCCGACGCCTGGATTACCGGGTCGATGATCGCCGTCATACCTGTCGCCACGACCCCCGCCGTCATCGACGGCACGGGCGGTGCCACTTCGCCGTCAGCAGCGGCTCGAGTCGCCATATCCAACACGGCCGATTCAGTCAGGTCGGTTATCGCGTCATCGATCGGCTGCGCGTTCACGGCTTCAGGTGCTGCGCGGAGGCCGGACAAGGCGGACGCGTCCTCGCGCGCCGAACCCCCGGCCGAAATCACACTGCCGGCGTCCCCGTCGCGGCCGCTCCATCCTTCATCGTCCGCGGTGATCACCACAAGGTCGAGAGACCTGCGAGCGCTCGATCCGCCGGCTGCCGCGCCGTCGAGCTCGGCCGATGCGGAAGTTTCCTTCGCTGCCAGCGCGGCTTCAGACACAGCGGCCTCTGTCGTAAACGTCGATTGCGCTGCTGCAGTTCCTCCCTGCGCCATGGTCTGGGCAGCATTGCCAAAGCTCGTGCTCGCAAGCTCGCTGACGGCCGTCGAGTAAGCGACTTGCGCCAGCGTGCCATCCGTCGCATACCGATAGGCCAGCGTGCCTCCAATCGCAGCGCTGTCGCTCGAGCCGACGCGTGCCGCCATGAACTGACCATCGGTCGGCGTCCAGTTGACGAGGGAGGGGTTGGCAGCTCTGGCGGCGTCGAACGCATTGACCAGCGATACGAAGTCGAGCACGCAGAGCCGACTGCTGCGCAGGACGTCGGTGCCGCCCGGCGCAAACTCGCTTGTCGAGTCGACCACGACCTGCAAGCGGTTGATGGTCTGGCTGGTGCCGCCGAGGTACCAGCTCTTGATGCGCAGCACGTCGCTGGAGCCGGACACCTTGACCAGCAGGTCTGATGTGTCGCGCGACAGCTGCAGCTGGCTGAATCCCACGCCACCGATTGAGAGCGTGTCGTTGCGTTCGCCCAAGCCGGCGCCGGATGTCGGTGCGTTCAGGGTATCGAGACCGTCACCGCGATTGAAGCAGATCACGTCGGTGCCGCCACCCATCGTCAAGGTGTCATCGCCGCGGCCGCCGGCCAGCAGGTCGGCAGCGGTCGTGCCCTTCAGGACGTCGTTGCCGGTGCCGCCGTCGAACGCGGAGTTGCCAGATGGCAATGTGCCGTTGGTGTCCTGCAGCGTGTCGTTGCCACCACCCCCGAGCAGGACATCGACACCCGCCTTGCCGTCCAGCAAGTTTGCCGCTTCGCTGCCGAACAGTTGGTTGGCTAGCGCGTTGCCGGTGCCGCTGACTGCGCTGCCGGCGGTCACGACGAGTCGCTCGACCTCGGCTCCCAGCGTCCATGCCAGGAATGTCTCGACCGTATCAATACCGCCCCCCGAGACTTCAATGGTCTTGTCGCTCGCGTTGTCGACCACGTAGGTGTCGTTGTCCGCCCCACCTGTCATCGAATCCGCGCCGCCGCCGCCGTCCAGGCGGTCGTTGCCGCCGTAGCTGGTGAGCACGTTCACGGCCGAGTTGCCGACGAGAACGTTGCCAAGATCGTTTCCGGTTCCATTGATCTTGGCGCTGCCAAAGAGAGTGAGGTTCTCGACATTCGCACCGAGCGTAAAGGTGACGGTCGATTCGACCGAGTCGGTGCCTTCGCCTAACGCTTCACTCACTGTGTCGCCGGCCGACTCGACCACGAACACGTCGTCGCCGGCGCCGCCTGCCATCGCGTCGGCGCCACCGAGGCCGTCGAGCCGGTTCGCGCCTGCGTTGCCGAGCAGCGTGTTCGCGAGTGCGTTGCCGGTGCCGCGCAACGCCGCGGTACCCGTGAGCTGCAGACGCTCGACATACGAGCCGAGGGTGTAGTCAATGGAGCTGACGACGATGTCGTTGCCCCCGGTGGTGCTCGTCTCGATGACCATGTCGCCCAGGCTGTCGACGACGTACGTGTCGTCGCCGAGATCGCCGTTCATCACGTCGTTGCCGACCCCGCCGTCGAGGACATCGTTGCCGCCGTAGGCGCTGATGACGTCGTTGCCAGCGTAGCCGCGCAGCACCGATGAACTCCCCGGATCGTTGATCACGTCGTCCGCATCGGTTCCGAGGACACCCGCCAGTCGAGCGTTCATCGCAGTGAGGTCCCAGACCGTACCGTCCGCGAAGCGAACGTTCTCAACCTGGCCCGGCTGGAACACTTGGTGACTGTGGTGAAGCTCGACGCTGTCGCCGGTTGCTGTCAGCTCGAGTACGAGTCCGGTCACGTCGCGTCCTTCGACCCGGTGGTAGATGACAACGTCGGTGGGCGAGATGCCGACCTCGAACTCGACGTTGTCGACGCTGCGGTCGTCCGGCCCGACGACCTGCGGGGCGACCAGATCGTCGGCGACGAAGTCGTGACCAAAACCTCTGGCAAACCGATACGTGTCGGTGCCCGCGCCACCGGCCAGCAGATCGTCTCCAGCACCACCCACGAGGGTGTCGGCGCCCGCGTTGCCGAACAGCGAGTCGCGCCCGGCGTCGCCGGACAGGCGGTCGGCTCCCGCGCCACCGTCGACGCGATCATCCCCAGCGCCAGCCAACACCATGTCGTCGCCGTCGAGCGCATTGATGGTGTCAGCGCCGGCCGTACCCAGCAGCAGATCGGCCCCGGCCGTCGGCGTCGAACTCAGGGGCGCGGCGAGCAGCGTCTGAAGGGTCTGCCGATCGAGCGTCAGGCCATCGGCGAATGACAGCGACAGGTTCAGGTCGGCCGCCAGGGTCGGCGGCGATCCTGCGTTCACCGCCGACGCGAACGACAGCGAGGAGCCGTCGGCGAGTTCGATGACGAAAGCATCTCCGCTCGTCCGAAGGTGCACGTTGGACAGGTCCGAGCCGGGCTCGAGCTCGATCGCGTAGCGGTTCAGCGTCGTGGCCGTGCGCTGCACGGTGTCGTGACCATCGCCGAGGCCGAAACGCACTGTCACCGCACTCGCAGCCGTGCTGCCATACGAACCGGTTTGCCCATAGACGACGATGCGATCGTCGCCGGCGCCGCCGTCGAACGTGTCGTCGCCGCCGTAGCTCGTCAGCAGATCGTCACCGGCACCGCCGTCGAGCACGTCGCGATCGCCCACCGCGACGCGGCCGCCGTACATCGTGATGTCGGCGAGCGCCTGGTCGGAGAGGGTGTCGTCGCCGTCGCCTCCGTTCAAGCGGTTGTTGCCCAGGCTGCCCTGCAGCACGTTGGCTGCCGCAGTGCCCTCGGCGTCGAGGGCGCCGGACGCGGCGGCGAGGCGCAGATTCTCGACATTCGCATAGTCGGACAGTCGCACGGTCGTGCCTGTCGCCGTGGCCACGACGAGCGTGTCGATGCCTTCATCGACACCTTCGATCACGATGTCGCCGGCGCCAACCACATAGGTGTCGTTGCCGGGTCCGCCGGTCAGCCGGTTGACCGCCGAGTTCTGCGAGCCGTCGAGTCGGTTCGCCACGGCGGTGCCGGTCGCTCCGACGGCGGCCGCGCCGACCAGCGTGACGTTCTCGATGTTCG
>JBDSAB010000367.1:0-2903 GCA_039922395.1 Caldimonas sp. | reverse complement strand
AAGAAAAGGCCGAGCTGATGCGCAAGCTCGGGAAGAAGCAGCTCACGCTGCAGCTCCAGCACCCGGTCTCGACGCTGCCGGAGAGCCTCGCGGGCCATGCGCTCGAGCTGTCGAAGGACGGCAGCGAGCTGACCTACTTGTACGACCCGCGCGCCTCGACCGGTGCGGTCGCCACGTTGCTCGACGACCTCACCCGCGCCGGTATTCGGTTCAAGGACCTGCAGACGACGCAGAGCTCGCTCGAGGACATCTTCGTCAGCCTGGTCGGAGGCGAGCGATGAACCTGCATGCGATCCGCGCGATCTACCGCTTCGAGATGGCGCGCACCTGGCGCACACTGATGCAGAGCGTCATCTCGCCGGTGATCTCGACCGCGCTCTACTTCGTCGTCTTCGGCGCGGCGATCGGCTCGCGCATCCCCGAGGTCGGCGGCATCAGCTACGGCGCCTTCATCGTGCCGGGCCTGGTGATGCTCTCGCTGCTGACGCAGAGCATCTCGAACGCCTCGTTCGGCATCTACTTCCCGAAGTTCACCGGCACGATCTACGAGCTGCTGTCGGCGCCGATCTCATACGTCGAGATCGTCGTCGCCTACGTCGGCGCGGCTGCGACGAAGTCGATCATCCTCGGGTTGATCATCCTCGCGACCGCGCGCCTCTTCGTTCCGCTCAGCGTCGCGCACCCGTTCTGGATGCTGCTTTTCCTGGTGCTGACCGCGGTCACCTTCAGCCTCGTGGGCTTCATCATCGGCATCTGGGCCGACGGCTTCGAGAAGCTGCAGGTCGTGCCGCTGCTGATCGTCACGCCGCTGACGTTCCTTGGCGGCAGCTTCTACTCGATCGACATGCTGCCGCCGTTCTGGCAGAGCGTGGCGCTGCTCAATCCGGTGGTCTACCTGGTCAGCGGCTTCCGCTGGAGCTTCTACGGGATGGCCGACGTCGGCGTCGGCCTGAGCCTGGCGATGACCCTGCTCTTCCTCGGCGTCTCGCTCGCGATCGTCGCCTGGATCTTCCGAACAGGCTACCGGCTCAAGTCGTAACCGGCGGTCGATGGGTCGCGCAGGGTCAGGTCGGACACTCGGCCTCAGGCCTTGTTGGAGTCGCTGTAGTCGTTGGCGTTGGCCGCGGCCGGCACATTCACGGGGACCGCGCCGACGGTCCGGGCCAGCTGGGCCTGCAGCGTGAGCGACTGGGCGCGCAGGCTTTCGATTTCATGCTCGAGGCGCCAGACCCGCTGCAGCAGGTCACGCAGTTCGGGGTTGCTGCCCGGCGTCTGTGCGCAGGCGGCCTTCAGGCGCTCGACATAGCCCCAGGCCTGCGGCCTGCAGCTCTGCGCCGTCGCGATGAAGCGAACCAGTTCATCGCTCTCGCTCGGTCCCACATCGACTAGCTTGTGCACGCAAACTCCTCGCCCGTTGCCCGAAAACCGCAGAAAGTATGCCGCGCCGTGGCCGGTGCGCACGCCGCGGAAAGTCCCCTGTCTACGGGGGAAGCAATCACCCGCCCTCCGATATCGGGACGGTCGCCTCCATTTCTAGCCCCGGAAGTGACAGGCGACCCAATGACCGTCGCTGCTCTGCTTGAGGACCGGTGACTCGGTGCTGCAGAGCGGCTGCTGGGCGATCGGGCAACGGGTGTGGAAGTGACACCCCGACGGCGGCCGGATCGGGCTCGGCACGTCGCCTTGCAGCGGGATGCGCTTGCGCTTGACCTTCGGATCCGGAATCGGCACCGCGGACAGCAGCGCCTCGGTGTACGGATGGAGCGGCTGGGTGTAGAGGCGCTTCGCCGACGCGATCTCGACGATGCGGCCGAGGTACATCACGGCGACGCGATCGCTGATGTGCTCGACCACCGAAAGATCGTGGGCGATGAAGATGTAGGTCAGGTTGAAGCGCTGCTGGAGGTCCTCGAGCAGGTTGATCACCTGGGCCTGGATCGAGACGTCGAGGGCCGACACGGCTTCGTCGCAGACGACGAGCTTCGGACTGACCGCGAGCGCCCTGGCGATGCCGATGCGCTGGCGCTGGCCCCCCGAGAACTCGTGCGGATAGCGCCGCATGTGATCGGCATTCAGGCCGACCGTCTCGAGCAGCTCGACGATGCGCGCCTCGTACTCGGCGCGCGTCTTTGCGAGCTTGTGGATCGTCAGTGCTTCGCCGACGATCGCGCCGACCGTCATGCGCGGGTTCAGCGACGCGTACGGATCCTGGAAGATGATCTGCATGTCGCGCGCCAGCGCACGCAGCTCGTCCTTGCTCGCGCGGGTGACGTCCTGGCCTTCGAACCAGACCTCGCCCGATGTCGGCTCGAGGAGCCGCAGGATGCAGCGCCCGGTCGTGCTCTTGCCGCAGCCGGATTCGCCGACGAGACCGAGTGTTTCGCCGGCCGTCAGGTCGAAGCTGACACCGCTGACCGCATGCACGCTCTCGACCTCGCGGCCGAACCAGCCGCCGGTGATCGGGAAGCGCTTGACGAGGTCCTTGACGCGCAGCAGCGGCACGTTCATCGGACTGCCTTCGTGCTGCGCGCCGCGCTCCGCGCCCTTGAATTGGCCCGGCTGATTCATGCCGACACCTTGGCGTCGCCCGGCAGGATGTCGAAGATGCAGCGCACCTTGTGGCCCGGCACCGGCTCGCGCAGCGCCGGGGTCGCCGCAGTGCACGCCGGCTGCGCATGCTTGCAACGCGGCGCGAAGCGGCAGCCCTCGGCCGGCGCGATCAGCTTCGGCACCGTGCCGGGAATCTGCTCGAGCCGGGCCTTGTGCAGCGCCGCGATGTCGATGCGCGGGATCGAGCGAATCAGCCCCTGCGTGTACGGATGGCGCGGGTTCGCGAACAGCGCCTCGACAGTCGCCTCCTCCACCACCATCCCGGCGTACATGACGACGACGCGCTGTGCGAC
>JBDSAB010000366.1:0-8558 GCA_039922395.1 Caldimonas sp. | reverse complement strand
TCACGCGATCCGGCGGAGCATTCCTCTCGATCCCAAGCGCGACCGAGTCGGTCAAGCTCACGGCGAACTTGCTGGCCGGCACCGGCCGCACCGCGCTGGTGGTCGGCGGATTCGCCGAGAGCCGCCTTGTGCAGCAGCACAACGTCCGTTCGAGCGCCTCGAACTTGCCGAAGGCCGGCAGCATCGAGTCGCCGCGCTTCTGGCTCGATCGCGCGGGCCCGCTGTCCGCGGTGCCCGATCCGACCTACCTGTGCGATGAACCGTCGCCGTTCCGAAGCCGCACGATCAGCGGCAGGCAGCGCATCGCGGGAGCGTTGCAGAGTCCACCTTGATCCGCCGATGGCACCGGATCGGCGGACGAAGTGACAGCGGGCGAGAATGTCGACCTCACGACACCGGGGCGCCTTCCGTCCCCTGGACTTTGAATCAATCAACCAGCCCGTGGCGCTTGAGCGTGGCGCCGATGATGGAGTGGACCGATCGCCACTGCCGGTACTTCCATCGCCTGCTGACGCGCCGCACCCGCCTCTACACCGAGATGGTGACGACCGGTGCACTACAGCATGGCGACGTGCCGCGCCATCTCGATTTCGATCCGTCGGAACATCCGCTCGCACTTCAGCTGGGCGGCAGCGAGCCCGATGACCTTGCCCACTGCGCCCGTCTCGCCGAGCAGTGGGGCTACGACGAAGTCAACCTGAACTGCGGCTGCCCGAGCGAGCGGGTGCAGCGCGGTGCGTTCGGCGCCTGCCTGATGGCCGAACCGCGTCTGGTTGCCGATTGCGTCGCGTCGATGCGGTCGGCGGTCGGTCTGCCCGTCACTGTCAAGCACCGGATCGGCATCGATCGCCAGGAGAGCTACGACTTCGTGCGCGACTTCGTCGGCGTCGTGGCGGAAGGCGGCTGCGAGGTCTTCATCGTGCACGCGCGCAATGCCTGGCTGAAAGGGCTGAGCCCGAAGGAGAACCGCGAGTTGCCGCCGTTGCGTCACGCCGTGGTGGCACGCCTGAAGGACGACTTTCCACAGCTGACCTTCGTGTCGAACGGCGGCATCGCATCCGACGAGGCGATCGAGGAGCACCTGAACGAAGTCGACGGCGCGATGATCGGCCGGCACGCGTATCACCATCCGTGGGCGATGACGGAGTGGGATGCACATTTCTTCGGCGCCGCGCCGCAGAGGTCCGACCGCGATGCGATCGAAGCCACGATGGTCGACTACATGGAGCGGGTCGCTCGCACCGGCGAGCCGTGGACCCATGTGTCGCGCCACATCCTCGGCCTGCGCCACGGCGAGGCCGGTGCCCGGCGCTGGCGACAGGTCTGGTCAGATCCTTCCATCAGGGCGCTGGGTCCGCGTGAGGTCTCACGCCGCGCCCGGGCCGCTGCCGCGGCGTCGGCGCGCGAGCCCGCCGAGCTCGGTGCGTGATCGCAAACCGGTCGCACCCCTCTTCATACCGACCCCGAGAGACCTTCATGGCCAATCGCACCTTGACGCTCGACGACACGCTGCAGTCCTATCTCGTTGCCCATTCGGTCCGCGAGATTCCGGCGCAGACCGAATTGCGCGAAGCAACCCGCACGCATCCGCACGCCGGCATGCAGATCGGTCCGGAGCAGGGCCAGCTGATGGCGCTGCTGGTCCGGCTGACCGGTGCACGCCGCTGCATCGAGGTGGGCGTCTTCACCGGCTACAGCGCGTTGACCGTGGCGCTTGCGCTGCCGGCCGACGGATATCTTCTGGCCTGCGATGTCAGCGACGCGTTCACGCGCGTCGGACGTCCGTTCTGGGAGGCGGCCGGCATTGCCGGCAAGATCGACCTGCGGCTCGGACCCGCGCGCGATACCCTCGACGCCTGCCTCACAGCCGGCGAAGCCGGGCGCTATGACTTCGCTTTCATCGATGCCGACAAGGCGAGCTACGACGCCTACTACGAGCGCTGTCTGCAATTGCTGCGGCCGGGCGGCCTGATCGCAATCGACAACGTGCTCTGGGGTGGCAGCGTCGCTCGACCGGCGACCGATGCGGACACGCGGGCCCTGCAGGACCTCAACGACAAGTTGCACCGCGACGAGCGCATCGACATCGCGATGTTGCCGGTCGGCGACGGCCTGACGCTGGCGCGCAAGCGCTGAATTTCACCAGCGGCGGCCATGGCCGTCAGGTCGGTGTGGCGCGGCGCGCCGGCCATGTCGCCAGCACGATGCCGGCCAGCGCGAGACCGAAGGCGAGCGCCTGCATCGTGCCGATGCGCTCGCCGAGGAACACCACACCGACCAGCGCCGCACTGATCGGCAGGAGCACGGTGAAGGTTCCCGCCGATGCGGCATCGACGCGCTCGAGGCCGGTCATCCAGAGCCAGACCGTCAGCATGCTCGCAGCGATCGAGTAGCCGGTCAGGAGGACCCACGACGTTGGCGCCACCGCTGAGAAGTCGAACGAAAGTGCCTGCCAGATACCGAACGGCATCACGAGCGCAAATCCCCACAGGTTGATCAGCGCGCTGATGCGCTTCGGGCCGAGCCGCCCGGTCAGCAGCTTGCCGACCACGACGTAAGTGGCCTCGCAACAGACCGCGCAGAACAGCAGTGAGTTGCCGAGGACGGAGCTCGAGCCGGGATCGTCGGCGTGGCGGGTCAGCGAGACGAGCGCGATGCCGCCGACCGCGCAGGCGATCCCGAGCGCGACGCGTGTGCCGATTTGCTCGCGCAGGAAGACGCGCGACAGGATCGCGACGACGGCGGGGAGCGCCGCCATGATCACGCCGGCCGCGAGCGCCGAGCTCATCGCGACGCCGAACAGCATGCAGACCGAGAACAGGAAGTTGCCGAAGAACGACTCGACGAACAACAGCCGGCGTTCGCGCGGCGTCAGCGCCCCTTCATCCGGGGGCGTCCGCATCCAGCCGACCATCGCCATCGCGGCGATCCCAAAGCGCAGCCAGGCCAGCAGGAAGACCGGGAACACCGCGACCAGGATCTTCGACAGCCCGACGTAGGCGCCGACGATCGCCATGCTGGCCGCCAGGCAGAGATACGCCGTCCAGCGGGCAGCGTCGGCGGACCGGACAGCCGTCATGCCCGACCCGTCGCAGCCCGGCGCGCGCCGGCGGTCACGTGGTGCGAGCCGCCGCGGCGACGTCCTGCAGGCGCTGGCGCTCCTGCCGAGCGATCAACCAGCTCGTGGCCATCACGCCGATCGAGACGACCAGCACGATCAATGTGGCGACCGCGTTCACGCTCGGGTTGAGGCCGAGCCGCGCGCGCGAGAAGATGACCAGCGGCATCGTCGTCGCACCCGGGCCCGACAGGAAGGCCGACAGCACCACGTCGTCGAGCGACAGGGTGAAAGTCAGCAGCCAGGCCGAGAGCAGCGCCTGGGCGATCATCGGCAGAGTCACGAGGTGGAAGACCTCCCACGGTCGCGCACCCAGATCCATCGCGGCCTCCTCGAGCTGCGCATTCAAGGTCTGGAGCCGCGCCTGCACGACCACGGTCGCATACGCCATGCCGAGCAGCAGGTGGCCGAGCCAGATCGTCGCCATGCCGCGCTCGGGAAAGCCGAGCGCGCGCTGCACCGAGACCAGCATCAGCAGCAGCGACAGGCCGATGATGACCTCGGGCATCACGAGCGGTGCGGCGACCATGCCGGCGAACAACGTGCGGCCGTTGAATCGCCGATAGCGGACGAGCGCGAAGGCCGCCAGCGTGCCGAGCACGACCGACGATGTCGCGGTGACGAAGGCAATCTTCAGCGACAGCCACAGGCCGTCGAGCAGCTCGCGATCGTTGGCGAGCGCGCGGTACCACTTGACGGTGAAGCCCTGCCACACGTTCGGCACCGGCGAGTCGTTGAACGAAAACAGCACCAGAGCGACGATCGGGATGTAAAGGAACAGGTACCCGGCGCCGAGCCAGCCGCGCCCGAACCAACGGGCGAGCTGTGCGGCGCCGTGGCGTGGCCGCGCGCTCATGAGCGGCGCTCCGTGGCCTCGGCCTGGTAGCGGCTGAAGACCGCGAGCGGCACGATGATCAGCAGCACCATCGCGACGGTGACGGCGCAGGCCATCGGCCAGTCGTTGTTGCTGAAGAACTCGTCCCACAGCGTGCGCCCGATCATCTGCGTCTGCGGACCGCCAAGCAGTTCCGGAATCACGTACTCGCCGACGCAGGGGATGAAGACAAGCATCGAGCCGGCGATGATGCCGGCGCGCGAAAGCGGCACGGTGACAGTCCAGAACGCGACCCAGGCGCTGGCGCCGAGATCCGCCGCTGCCTCGAGCAGGCGCAGATCCATCTTCGAGAGGTTCGAGTAGAGCGGCAGGATCATGAACGGCAGGTAGGTGTACGTCATGCCGAGCACGAGCGAGAACGGTGTGTTCATGAGCTGCCCGGGCGCCGGGATCAGGCCGACCCCGGCGAGGACCTGATCGAGACCGAGCCAGCTGATCGCGTTCGCGGCCCAGCCGTTTTCCGTCAGCAAGCCCTTCCAGGCGTAGACCCGCAGCAGGAACGAGGTCCAGAACGGCAGCATCACGAGCATCAGCAGGGCAGGCTGCAACGTCGTCCTGGCGCGCGCCATGAAATAGGCGAACGGGTAGCCGATGAAGAGGCACGCGAGAGTCGTGACGGCGGCGTACTTCAGGCTCGACAGGTAGGTCGAGAGGTACAGGTCGTCCTGCACCAGCAGCAGGTAGTTCGCGAACTTGAGGTTGAAGGCGATCGACCCGTCCTGAAGGCGCACCAGATCCTGGAACGTCGCGCCGTCCATCTCGGACACGCTGATCTTCATCACGACCAGGAACGGCAGCAGGAAGAACACCAGCAGCCAGACGTACGGGATCGCGATCACGGCGGCCCGCCCGCGGCGCAGGCGCCCGCGCAACGAGGGTTTCGTCATGACGTCAGCACCACCGGCGAGAGGGTCGACCAACTCGCCCACGCCTCGTCACCCCAGGTCAACTGGCCGGCGCGCTCGCGCTCGGTGTTGCCCTGGCTGACCTTCAGCACGGCGCCGCTCGGCAACACGAGGTGATAGACCGTGAAGCTGCCGAAGTACGACATCTCGCTGACGGTGCCACGGGCCCGGTTGAACGTCGAGTCGGGCAGGCCGTCCGCGAGCTCCGGCGTGGTGCGGCCGATGCGGATCTTTTCGGGCCGCAGCGCCACCGTGACCGCCATCCCGAGGGTCCCGGTGATGCCGTGGCCGATGTAGTGGCGGCAGTCGGCGCACTCGACCACCACGTGGCCGGGCTCGTCCTCGACCAGCCGGCCGTCCATCAGGTTGACGTTGCCGATGAAGTCGGCGACGAAGCGATTGGCCGGCGTCTCGTAGATCTCGCCCGGTGCGCCGACCTGCAGCAGGCGGCCCTCGCTCATCACCGCGATGCGCGAGGCCATCGTCATCGCCTCCTCCTGGTCGTGCGTGACCATCACGCAGGTCACGCCGACGTCCTCGATGATGTGGGCGAGTTCGATCTGGGTCTCTTCGCGCAGCTTCTTGTCGAGCGCGCCGAGCGGCTCGTCGAGGAGCAGGAGTTGCGGCTTCTTCGCGAGGCTGCGGGCCAGCGCGACGCGCTGCTGCTGGCCGCCCGACAGCTGATGGGGTCTTCGCTTCGCGAAGGCGGTCAGCTGCACGAGTTTGAGCATCGCCTCGACGCGTTGCTTCACTTCTTCCGCGGGCATGCGCGCGCGGCGCAGGCCGAACGCGATGTTGTCCCAGACCGTCAGGTGCGGGAACAGCGCATAGCTCTGGAACATCATGTTGAGCGGCCGCTCGTACGGCGGCAGGCCGGCGAGATCGTGGCCGTCGAGCGTGATCGTGCCGGAGGTCGGCGTCTCGAAGCCGGCCAGCATCCGCAGCAAGGTCGTCTTGCCGCAGCCCGACGAGCCGAGCAGCGCAAAGACCTCGCCCTTGGCGATGTCGATGCTGACATGGTCGACGGCACGGTGGCCGTCGAAGTCCTTGACGATGTCGTGAATCTGGAGAAACGGCGCGGGCTGCATCGGGTCGAGGAGGGCGCAAAGCCCGCCATTGTCCATGGCCTCGTGGAGCCGGCAACCGGATGCACCGCGTCGCCCTGCAGAGGCGTCGTCAGCTGCCCACACCCGGCCGCCTCGGCGGCCGGGTCATGCGATCAGGAAGATTTCAGGCGATCGTCTTGAACACGTCGGCGAGGGTGCCGACGATCTGGTCGATGTGCGACTTCTCGACGATCAGCGGTGGCGACAGCGCAATCGTGTCGCCGGTGGTGCGGATCAGCAGGCCGCGCTCCCACGCGGCCAGCATCGCCTCGAAGCCGCGCTTGCCCGGCTCACCCGCACGCGGGGCCAGCTCGATCGCGCCGACCAGACCGATGTTGCGAATGTCGATGACGTGCGGCGATTCGCGCAGGGTGTGCAGCGCCTGCTCCAGCACAGGCTCCATCTGCTGGGCCCGTGTCAGCAGCCCTTCCTCGGCATAGGTGTCGAGCGTGCCGAGCGACGCCGCGCAGGCCAGCGGGTGGCCCGAGTACGTGTAGCCGTGCGGGAACTCGATCACGTGCTCCGGCCCGTTCATGAAGACGTCGTGGATCATCGACTTCGCGAACACGGCGCCCATTGGCACCGCACCGTTGGTGATGCCCTTGGCGACGGTCATCAGGTCCGGCGTCACATTGAAGCGGGTCGCCGCGAACGGTGCGCCGAGGCGGCCGAATCCGGTGATGACCTCGTCGAAGATCAGCAGGATGCCGTGCTTGTCGCAGATCGAGCGCAGGCGCTCGAGGTAGCCCTTCGGCGGGATCAGCACGCCGGTCGAGCCGGCAACCGGCTCGACGATGACCGCGGCGATCGTCGACGCGTCGTGCAGGGCCACCATGCGCTCGAGGTCATCGGCCAGCTCGGCGCCATGCTCGGGCATGCCGCGCGAGAACGCGTTGCGCGACAGGTCGTGGGTGTGGCGCAGGTGGTCGACGCCGGCCATCAGCGGTCCGAAGGTCTTGCGGTTGCCGACCATGCCGCCGACCGAGATGCCTCCGAAGTTGACGCCGTGATAACCGCGCTCGCGTCCGATCAGGCGCGTGCGCGCGCCTTCGCCTCGCGCGCGGTGGTAGGCGATCGCCATCTTCAGCGCCGACTCGACCGCCTCGGAACCGGAGTTCGTGTAGAAGACCTTGTCGAGGCCCTTCGGCGTCAGCTTGACGAGGCGTTCGGCCAGCTCGAACTGCTTCGGGTGGCCCATGTTGAACGGCGGCGCGAAGTCCATCTCCGCAGCCTGCTCGGCGATCGCACGGACGATGCGCGGCCGCGCATGGCCGGCGTTGACACACCAGAGGCCGGCGCACGCATCGAGGATCTCGCGACCCTCCGGGGTCCAGTAGTGCATGCCGGATGCCTTCGACAGCAGGCGCGGCTTGCTCTTGAATTGCCGGTTCGCGGTGAACGGCATCCAGTAGGCCTCGAGCGAGGTTTCCTTGGCTGCTGTGGGCGCTGGGTCATTGGCCGCGAGCGTGGCCGGTTCGAGGTCTTTGTACACGGTGGTCTCCTTGGGATGCCGGGCGGCGTCAGGCGTGCCCGTTCGGGGCATCCCGCAAGGTTAATCGAAGTCACACAGATTGCCGCCGATGTGCGAAGCGGGGACCCTCCGCAACTTTCACAATCAGGGTTTTCAGTTTCACAATGTGCAATACAACGTTGCTGCACTGCGCAAAAATTTCTCAGTTCGGAAAATTCATTGCCATATGGTGAGATAATTGCATAACTCCTTGTCAGTGCTGGGAATTTACCAAGTCGCTTTTAAGGGAAGAAGATCGTCGTCGGTGCCTTGGCCCGTTAGCCTTGGTGCAATGCGATTTCTTCGACGTCTCTTATCCCTTCTTATTCACAGGAGCTTCCAATGACCTCACCGACTCGCGACCAGCAGATTGCCGCCCTCCAAAAGGATTGGACCGAGAACTCGCGCTGGAAGGGCGTAACCCGCAGCTACTCGGCGGCCGACGTCGTCCGCCTGCGCGGGTCGGTGCCAATCGAACACACCCTCGCGAAGCGCGGTTGCGAGAAGCTCTGGAACCTCGTCAACACCGAGCCGTTCGTCAACACGCTCGGCGCGCTGACCGGCAACCAGGCACTGCAACAGGTCAAGGCCGGCCTGAAGGCCATCTACCTGTCTGGTTGGCAGGTCGCAGGCGACGCCAACATCGCCGGCGAGATGTACCCCGACCAGTCACTTTACCCGGCGAACTCGGTCCCGCTGGTCGTCAAGCGCATCAACAACACGTTCACCCGCGCCGATCAGATCCAATGGTCGGAAGGCAAGAACGACATCGACTTCTTCGCCCCGATCGTGGCCGATGCCGAAGCCGGCTTCGGCGGCGTGCTGAACGCCTTCGAGCTGATGAAGTCGATGATCGAAGCCGGCGCCGCTGGCGTCCACTTCGAAGACCAGCTCGCTTCGGTCAAGAAGTGCGGCCACATGGGCGGCAAGGTGCTGGTGCCGACCCGCGAGGCGGTCGCCAAGCTGACCGCGGCCCGGCTCGCCGCCGACGTGATGGGCACCCAGACGCTGGTCATCGCCCGCA
>JBDSAB010000365.1:0-3687 GCA_039922395.1 Caldimonas sp. | reverse complement strand
CTCGTGATCAGGTCGCCGGCGATCGGGATCACCGCGGTGTGGCGGATCGCGCCGTCGGTGAAGATCGCGACGTCGGTGGTGCCGGCGCCGATGTCGACGATCGCGACGCCGAGATCCTTCTCGTCGTCGGTCAGCACCGCGTGGCTCGACGCACTCGGGTTCAGCACCAGCTGGTCGACCTCGAGCCCGCAGCGCCGCACGCACTTGACGATGTTCTCGGCCGCGCTCTGCGCGCCGGTCACGATGTGGACCTTGACCTCGAGGCGGCCGCCGCTCATGCCGATCGGCTCCTTGACCTCGTGGCCGTCGATCACGAACTCCTGCGGCTCGACCAGCAGCAGGCGCTGGTCGTTCGGGATGTTGATCGCCTTCGCGGTCTCGACGACACGCGTGACGTCGACCGGCGTGACCTCCTTGTCGCGCACGATCACCATGCCGGTCGAGTTCTGGCCGCGGATGTGGCTGCCGGTGATGCCGGTGTAGACCCGCGTGATCTTGCAGTCGGCCATCATCTCGGCCTCCTTCAGAGCCTGCTGGATCGACTGCACGGTCGCGTCGATGTTGACGACGACGCCGCGTTTCAGCCCGTGCGCCGGCGCGCTGCCGAGACCGGCGATGCGCAGGTCGCCGTTCGGCAGCACCTCGGCCACCACCGCCATCACCTTTGCGGTGCCGATGTCGAGGCCGACCACCAGATCCTTCAGTTCCTTCGCCATGTCGCTCCCTGGTTCTATTTCTTGGCCGGCTTCTGCGGCACGTCGAGCGTCGTCGAGATGCCCTTCAGGCGCACCGCGTAGCCGTCGTGGTGGCGCAGGTCGGCGTATTCGAGCGGCCGCTCGTAGCGCGACAGCACCTGCGCCAAGGTGCCGACGAAGCGCTGCGCGCGCTCGGCCAGTTCGTCGTCGCTGCCGCGGCCGAGCTGGATGTCGGCCCCGCTGTCGAGCTCGGCGCGCCAGGAGCCGCGCGCCGACAGCGACAGCGTGTCGATGTGCGCATCGAGCCCGGCGAGGATCGGCGTGAGGCGACGGAACAGGCCGAGCACGCGCGCGGCACTGCCGTCCGGGCCCTGCAGGATCGGCAGGCCGTCGTCCTCGACATCGCCGAGGTTGGCCTCGAAGACCTCGCCGAAGCTGTTGACCAGCTTTTCCGCCGAGCCGTCGGTGCTCCACAGCGCAGCCGGCTTGTGCTCCTCGAGCCGCACCTGCAGCCGGTTCGGCCAGACCCGGTTGACGACCGCCTGGCGCACCCACGGCACCGACTCGAAGGCGCGCCGACCGGTCGCCAGGTCGAGGGTGAAGAAGTTGCCGACGAGATGCGGCATCGCATTCGCGCGGATCGTCGCGACGCTGTTGCGCGTGACGTCGCCGACGACACGGACCGAGCGCAACGCGAACGCCGGCTGCCGGGCGAGCCAGAACACCGCGACCGCGACGACCGCGATCGCACCGATCGTGCCGAACACCGCCGCGGTGACGTTCATCAGCATGACGTCGGTCGGCACGGCCGTCGCGTCGGTGCGGGTGGCGCGCGGTGTCTTGGCCATCGATCAGGCAGTGGGCGCGGCCGCTGCCGTTGCCGGCTTCGTCGGCGAGTCGAGCGCGGCGCTCGCGAGGATGCGCACGCACAGGCTCGCGTAGTCGAGCCCGGCCGCTTTCGCCGACATCGGCACCAGCGAATGACCGGTCATGCCGGGCGACGTGTTCATCTCGAGCAGGAAGGGCTTGCGATCGCGCTGGCGCAGCATCAGGTCGGCGCGGCCCCAGCCACGGCAACCGAGCGTGCGGTAGGCGGCGAGCACGAGGCGCTGGATCTCGGCTTCCTCGGCCGGCGGCAGGCCGCTCGGGCACAGGTACTGCACGCTGTCGGTGAAGTACTTGTTCTGGTAGTCGTAGGCGCCGTCCGGGGCGACGATGCGCACCACCGGCAGCGCGCGCGCCGAGGCGCCTTCGCCGAGTACCGGGCAGGTCACCTCGTCGCCCTCGATGAACTCCTCACACAGCACGTCGGGGTCGTAGCCGGCCGCGAGCCGCACCGCGTCCAGCATCTGCGAGTAGCCGGCGACCTTGGTGATGCCGATCGACGAGCCTTCGCGCGGCGGCTTGACGATCAGCGGCAGGCCGAGATCGTCGGGCACCGTGCGGACGCGCGCCGGGTCGAGGTCGTCGGCGCCGAGTCGGACGAAGCGCGGCGTCGGCAACCCTTCGGCGAGCCAGACCCGCTTGGTCATCACCTTGTCCATCGCGATCGCCGACGCGAGCACGCCGGAGCCGGTGTACGGCACGCCGAGCAGCTCGAGCGCGCCCTGCACGCTGCCGTCCTCGCCGTGGCGGCCGTGCAGCGCGATGAAGCAGCGTGCATAGCCGTCGTGCTTCAGCTCGACGAGCTCGCGCTCGGCCGGGTCGAAGGCGTGTGCGTCGACGCCCTGCGAGCGCAGCGCCTCCAGCACGCCGTTGCCCGACATCAGCGAGATCTCGCGCTCGGCCGAGGTGCCGCCCATCAGCACCGCGACCTTGCCGAACGCCTGCGGGCTCGTGCCCGACGGCGCGCCTTTAGGCTTCCGGTCGGTCCCGGCGGACGGGAGCGAACCCTTTTTCGGGCGGCCGGGCGAAGCGCTCATGCGGAACCTCCTTGCTGCAGCAGATCGCGCAACTGGGCCGGCACATGGCCGATCGAACCGGCACCCATCGAGATCACGACGTCGCCGTCGCGGACCTGCTCGACGATGGTCTGCGGCATGTCGGCGATGTCGTCGACGAACACCGGATCGACCTTGCCGGCGACGCGCAGCGCGCGTGCCAATGCGCGGCCGTCGGCGGCGACGATCGGGGCCTCGCCGGCCGGGTAGACCTCGGCAAGCAGCACCGCGTCGGCGCCGCCGATCACCTTGACGAAGTCCTCGAAGCAATCGCGCGTGCGGGTGTAGCGATGCGGCTGGAACGCGAGGACGAGGCGCCGGCCGGGGAACGCGCCGCGCGCCGCCGCAAGGGTCGCCGCCATCTCGACCGGGTGATGGCCGTAGTCGTCGATCAACGTGAAGGTGCCGCCCCCGTGCACCGGCTGCTCGCCATAGCGCTCGAAGCGGCGATCGACGCCGTGGAACTCGGCGAGGCCCTTGACGACGGGCGCATCGGGCAGCTCGAGCTCGGTCGCGACCGCGATCGCAGCGAGCGCGTTCAGCACGTTGTGGTCGCCCGGCAGGTTGAGCGTGACGCGGAGGTCGGGCATCTGCACGCCGTTGCGGCGCTGGACCGTGAAGCGCATCGTGCCGGCGTCGGCCTCGACGTCGACCGCGCGCACCATCGCATCGGCGCCGAATCCGTAGCTGACCAGCGGGCGCGAGATCATCGGCACGATCGAGCGCACGCCGGCATCGTCGGCGCAGACGATTGCAGCGCCGTAGAACGGCATCCGGTGGATGAACTCGACGAATGCCTGCTTCAGCCGCGTGACGTCGTGTCCATAGGTGTCCATGTGATCGGCGTCGATGTTGGTGACGACCGCCATCACCGGCATCAGGTTCAGGAACGACGCGTCCGACTCGTCGGCCTCGACGACGATGTAGTCGCCCTTGCCGAGGCGCGAATTCGCGCCGGCGGCGTTCAGCCGTCCGCCGATCACGAAGGTCGGATCGAGGCCGGCCTCCGCGAGCACGCTGGTGACAAGGCTGGTCGTCGTCGTCTTGCCGTG
>JBDSAB010000364.1:0-5310 GCA_039922395.1 Caldimonas sp. | reverse complement strand
CCCGATGGCCTTGCAACGCTTCCTGCACGGGCACGCGACCCATCCCGACTGGCGCGTCGCGCTCGCGCTGGTCGCTGCACAGATCGAGGCGCAGCGGCGCGAGCAGTTGCGTCCCACGCCGTCGACGCTCGGCTGGATCTACCTGACCGACCACTACAGCGCGCAGGCGGCGGCAATTTTGGCCGAGCTTCGCCAGCGCTGGCCGGGTGTCGACTGGATCGGTGCCAGCGGTGTCGGCATCGCGGCGAGCGGCATCGAATACTTCGACGAGCCGGCGCTCTCGCTGCTGCTCGCCGACCTGCCGCGCGAGCAGTTCCGGGTCTTCTCAGGCGCCGCGCCGCTGCGCCGCTTCATCGCCTCGACCGCGCAGGTCCACGCCGACCCGGCGACCGCCGAGCTCGCCGACCTGATCCGCGACATGAGCGCGCGAACGACCACCGGCTACCTGTTCGGCGGCCTGGCGTCGGCGCGCTCGAAGGCGGTCCACGTCGCCAACGACGTGCTGGCCGGCGGCCTGTCGGGCGTCGCGTTCAGCCCGGCGGTCGACGTCGTCTCGCGCGTCACCCAGGGCTGCCAGCCGTTCGGGCCGCTGCGCAAGGTCAGCGCGGCCGATGCGAACGTGGTCACCGCGCTCGACGGCGAGCCGGCGCTCGATTGCCTGCTGCGCGACCTCAAGCTCGATGCGGTCGAGCCGCGCGAGGCCTTGCCGCGCCTGCGCGAGACGCTGGTCGGCCTGAGCGACCCGAACGACACGCTGGCCGACGGCGCGACCAGCGCGCGCCGCGGCGCCTTCGGCTCCGAGACGCGGGTCCGCCACCTGATCGGTCTCGACGTCGCCCGCCGCGGCATCGCGATCGGCGACATCGCCGAGCCCGGCATGCGGCTCGCGTTCTGCAGCCGCAACGCCGCCGCGGCGCGGCGCGACCTGATGCGGATCTGCGCCGAGATCCGCGAAGAGACGGAGCCGGAGGCGCTCCCGCTGGCGACCGCCGAGGCGCTGAAGAACGCCGGGCCGGGCGAGCCGGCGCCCGCGCAGACCGGCATCGCCGGCGCGATCTACGTCAGCTGTGCGGGACGCGGCGGGCCGCACTTCGGCGCGCCGTCGGCCGAGCTCGCGATCGTCCGCCACGCGCTCGGCGACGTGCCGCTGGTCGGCTTCTTCGCGGCCGGCGAGATCGCCCGCCACCACGTCTACGGCTACACCGGCGTGCTGACGGTGTTCCGCAGCGCGCCCTGACCGGTCAGTGGCGGTAGTCGACCGGGTCGCGGTGGCGCGGCTCGTCGTGCAGCGCCCAGTAAGCATCCTGCAGCCGCATCGAGATCGGGCCTGGAAACTTCGGCAGCGGGCGGCCGTCGACCTTCGCGATCGGCAGGATGCCGCCGCCCGATGAGGTCAGGAAAACCTCATCGCAGCGCTCGAGATCTTTCACCGGCACCGGCTCGATGCGCAGCGGAATGCCCAGCTGCGCGCACAGCTCGATCGCGGTCCGCCGCGAGACGCCTTCGAGCACGCCGCGGTCGGGCGTGCGGACGACGTCACCCTGGACCACGAAGAGGTTGAAGCCGGGGCCCTCGGTCAGGTTGCCGGCGGCATCGACGACGCAACTGGTGTCGCGCCCGCGGTCGTAGGCGTCGAACAGCGACTGCACGAGGTCGAGCCAGTTGTAGTTCTTGACGGTCGGATCGACCGCCTCGGGCGCGATCCGATGGCGCGCGCTGACGTGCAGGTCGATGCCGGCACGCTGCTTCTCGGGCGGCGCGATCCAGACGAACGGCAGCGCGTAGGCGTAGAAGCGATTGGTCGCGAGACGTGGATCGCGCGCGCCGCGCGGCGGCACGCCGCGGGTGCAGACCATGGCGACATAGGCATCGCGCAGCCCGGCCGCGCGCACGCAGCCGTGCAGGATCTCGCGAACCTCGCCACGGGTGTACGGCACTTGCAGGCGCAGCTTGCCGAGGCTCGCGAAGAAGCGGTCGAGGTGATCGTCGAGGCGGAAGAACGCGCCCTTCCAGACGCTGGCGACGTCGTAGGTCGCGTCGGAGCGGGTGAAGCCCCAGTCGAACAGCGAGACCTTGGCATCTTCCGGCGCGACGAAGGCGCCATCGGCAAACGCCGCGGCGCCCGGGTACTGGTTGTAGGTGGTGTCGATCATCGGAGCGTGCCGTCTGAACGCCGCAGTCGGGCGCGCTACATTCTGAGTGATGAACGCACCGCTGCCGACCGCTGTCGCCGAAGAAGCTGCCGAACGCGTCCAGCGCCAGGCCGACGTGGTCGCCGCGCTCGGCGCGGTCCTGCCCGCCCATGCGCTGCTGTGGCATCGCGAGGACACCGTGCCATACGAGTGCGACGGCCTGACCGCGTACCGCGAGCAGCCGCTCGTCGTCGCGCTGCCCGAGACCGAATCGCAGGTCGCCGGCGTGCTGCGGGCCTGCCACGCGCTCGATGTACCGGTCGTCGCGCGCGGCGCCGGCACCGGCCTGTCAGGCGGCGCGCTGCCGCACAAGCGTGGCGTCACGTTGAGCCTCGCGAAGTTCAACCGCATCGTCCGCCTCGACCCGAAGGCGCGGACCGCGGCGGTCCAGTGCGGCGTGCGCAACCTCGCAATCAGCGAAGCGGCCGCACCGCTCGGCCTCTACTACGCGCCCGACCCGAGCAGCCAGATCGCCTGCTCGATCGGCGGCAACATCGCCGAGAACTCGGGCGGCGTCCATTGCCTGAAGTACGGTTTGACCTTGCACAACGTGCTGAAGGTGCGCGGCTACACGGCCGCGGGCGAAGCGGTCACGTTCGGCTCGGAGGCGCTCGACGCACCCGGCTACGACCTGATGAGCGTGCTGGTCGGCAGCGAAGGCATGCTCGCGGTGATCGTCGAGGCAACGGTCCGGCTGATCCCGAAGCCGCAGGTCGCGCGCTGCATCATGGCCAGCTTCGACGACATCCGCAAAGCCGGCGATGCGGTCGCCAATGTGATCGCGGCCGGCATCATCCCGGCCGGCCTCGAGATGCTCGACAAGCCGATGGCGGCGGCGGTCGAAAGCTTCGTCCATGCCGGCTACGACCTCGAGGCTGCCGCGATCCTGCTCTGCGAGAGCGACGGCAACATCGAGGAGGTCGAGGAAGAGATCGGCCGGATGGTCGCGGTGATGGAAGGCAGCGGCGCCTCGCGCATCGAGGTCAGCGAGAACGAGGCGCAGCGCCTGCGCTTCTGGAGCGGCCGCAAGAACGCATTTCCCGCCAGCGGTCGCATCAGCCCCGACTACATGTGCATGGACTCGACGATCCCGCGCAAGCGCCTCGCCGACATGCTGCTCGCGATCCAGCAGATGGAGCAGACCCATGCGCTGCGCTGCGTCAACGTGTTCCATGCCGGCGACGGCAACCTGCACCCGCTGATCCTGTTCGATGCGAACGACCCCGACCAGCTGCACCGCGCCGAGCGCTTCGGCGCCGACATCCTCGAGACCAGCGTCGCAATGGGCGGCACCGTGACCGGCGAGCACGGCGTCGGCATCGAGAAGCTGGCTTCCATGTGCGTGCAGTTCTCGCCGGCCGAGCGCGAGCAGATGCTGGCGCTGAAGCGCGCGTTCGATCCGAAGGGTCTGCTGAACCCGGGCAAGGTGATTCCGACCCTGGTGCGCTGCGCCGAGTACGGAAAGATGCACGTCAAGCGCGGCCTGCTGCCGTTCGCCGACCTGCCTCGTTTCTGAACCCCTTGGCCTTTTGATGGACGCGACCGATCCCGCGCTGCTTGCCCTTGTCGACCGGGTGATGCAGGCGCGCCGCGAAGGCTCGTCGCTGTGCCTGCGCGGCGGTGGCACAAAAGACTTCTACGGCGAGGCAGCACAAGGCGATGTCCTCGACACCCGCCCGCTGCATGGCACGCCGAGCTACGAGCCGACCGAGCTGGTCGTGACGACGCGCTGCGGGACGCTGCTCGCGGAGCTCGAGGCGCTGCTCGCGACGCAGGACCAGTGCCTGCCGTTCGAGCCGCCGCACTTCGGCACCGGCTCGACCGTCGGCGGGATGATCGCGGCCGGCCTGTCGGGCCCGTCGCGGGCGAGCGCCGGCTCGGTGCGCGACCATGTGCTCGGCGCCACCATCCTGAACGGCCAGGGCGAGGTGCTGACCTTCGGCGGCCAGGTCATCAAGAACGTTGCCGGCTACGACCTCTCGCGCCTGATGGTCGGCGCGATGGGCACGCTCGGCCTCGTCCTCGAGGTCTCGCTGAAGGTGCTGCCGGTTGCGCGCGCGACGGCCACCTTGCGCTTCGCGGTCGACCAGGCCGGCGCGCTCACGCGCCTCAACGAATGGGGCGGCCTGCCGATTCCGCTCGATGCCAGCGCGTGGTGGGACGGCAGCCTGATCGTGCGCCTGCGCGGCGCCGAGGCGGCGGTCAAGAGCGCAGCGCTCCGGCTCGGCGGCGAGCTGATCGACCCGTCGCTCGCCGCGCCGTTCTGGAGCGGGTTGCGCAACCACACCGACGAGTTCTTCGACAACGCCCGCGCCGCGCTCGACGGCGGCGCCGTGCTGTGGCGCCTCGGCGTGCCGCAGACCGCGCCGGTGCTCGACCTCGACGGCGAGACGCTGATCGAATGGCACGGCGCGCAGCGCTGGCTCATCAGCTCACAGCCGGCGGCGCGAATCCGCGCGGCGGCCGCCGAAGCGGGCGGCCACGCGACGCTGTTCCGGGCGCGCAGCAAGGAGGCCGGCGTGTTCGCGCCGCTCGCTGCGCCGATCGACCGCATCCATCGCCAGCTCAAGCAGTCGTTCGACCCGGCCGGCGTCTTCAACCGCGGCCGGCTGTACGCCGGGCTTTGACCGCATCGCCCATCCTCGATTCCACCGCCCTCGATGCAGACCGATCTCGCCCCTGAATTCAAGAACACGCCCGAGGGCGCGGAAGCCGAAGCGATCCTGCGCAAGTGCGTGCACTGCGGCTTCTGCACCGCGACCTGCCCCACGTACCAGCTGCTCGGCGACGAGCTCGACGGGCCGCGCGGCCGCATCTACCTGATCAAGCAGGTCCTCGAGGGCAAGCCGGTCACGCGCTCGACGCAAGTCCACCTCGACCGCTGCCTGACCTGCCGCAACTGCGAGACGACCTGTCCATCCGGCGTGCAGTATGGCAACCTGGTCGAGATCGGACGCCGCATCGTCGACGAGCGGGTCGAGCGGCCGGCCGGCGAACGCGCGGCGCGCTGGGCCTTGAAGGAAGGACTGACCTCGCCGCTGTTCGCGCCGGCGATGAAGGCCGGCCAGTGGGTCCGGCCGCTGCTCCCGAAGGTGCTGAAGAGCAAGGTCCCTGCACC